>NZ_JBHWDU010000042.1:0-66851 GCF_042734825.1 Kitasatospora sp. NPDC059648
CTGGCTGCCACCACGCCCCTGCCTGCGGGGGGTCGGACGGGAGCCCCCGGGGCCGGTTCGCGGGGACCCGCCCCGGGGGGCTCCCGCGCCTCACGACCCGGCGAGGACCCACGCCTGGCCGGAGGACCGGACGCTGCCGGTGGTCAGGCCCTGGTATGGCCACCGGCCTCCGGAGGTGCCGCTCCGCCCGGTGGCACCGGGTGGTGCGTGGAGCACTGCCCTCACGAACGGTCACCCCGCACCGGGACACCGACGGTGGAGCAGGCGTGGCCCCGTGGGCGGTGGGGAATGGTCAGTGGTGCGTGCAAGGATGACTGCAACGGAAGCTACGTCTCAAGGGGGGTGGACCGTGATCACGAGCCGGTTCACGGGCACAGACGCGAACGGGTACCAGCACACGGCGGTGATCGTCTCGCGCGGGGACAACGAGCGCTACGTGGAGTGCGGCAGCTGCGACTACCAGCGGCGGGTGTCCTGGGGCGCGCGCGAAACGGCCGAATCGCACCTGTGGAGTGAACACCATGTCTCCGGGGTCCACCGACAGCTCGCGCTCGGCCCGTTCATCGCGGCTGGCTTCGGGCTGCTGCTCGTCCTCTTCCTCCTGTCCAAGGCCCACGCCCTGTAGGTCCGTTGACACGCCGCCGCCCCGCACGGCGGGTGCCGTGCGGGGCGCAGGGGTACGGCGGGTGCGGGGCGGTGCAGTCGAACTGCCGGGTCAGGCGGCCGGCTTGGCGGCGACGGGCTTCGCCTTGCTTCCGAACAGGTTGAAGAAGACGGCCAGGGTGGGCAGCAGGTAGGCCAGCCAGACCACCAGCTGCAGCACGGTCGGGTCCGGCTGGAAGTTGAACACGCCCTTCAGCAGGGTGCCGTACCAGCTGTCCTTGGGGATGGTGCTGGAGATGTCGAAGGCCAGCGAGTGCAGGCCGGGCAGCCAGCCGGCCTCCTGGAGGTCGTGCACCCCGTAGGCGAGCACGCCGGCCGCGACCACGACCAGCATCGCGCCGGTCCAGGTGAAGAACCTCGCCAGGTTGATCTTCAGCGCGCCACGGTAGAACAGCCAGCCGAGCACCACCGAGGTGAGCAGGCCGAGCGCGGCGCCGGCCAGCGGGTTCCAGCCGTCGTCGGTGGCCTGCACGGCCGACCAGATGAACAGCGCGGTCTCCAGGCCCTCGCGGCCGACCGCCAGGAAGGAGGTGACCACCAGGGCCGTCGTGCCCATCGCGATCGCCGCGTCCAGCTTGCCGTGCAGCTCGGTCCTCAGGTGCCGGGCGGTGCGCCGCATCCAGAACACCATCCAGGTCACCAGTCCGACCGAGATGATCGACAGCGAGCCGCCGAGCGCCTCCTGGGCCTCGAAGGTGAGCTGCGAGGAGCCGAACTGCAGCACCGCGCCGAAGGCCATGGAGAGCACCACGGCCGCGGTGACGCCGAGCCACACCGGCGGCAGCCTGTCCCGGCGGTCGGTCTTGACCAGGTAGGCGATCAGGATGCAGACGACCAGACTGGCTTCGAGGCCTTCGCGCAGGCCGATCAGGTAGTTGCCGAACACGGCTGACTCCTCGTGGTGGTGGGGGTGAGGGGGATCATCCGAAGAGGGCCTGGCCCCACCACTCCCCCGGCTTGCGCACGCCCGCCGGGCAGGCGAAGTGGGCGGAGCCGACGTGCTGGATGTACTCGTTGAGCTTGTCGGAGGCCGCGAGCCGCTGCTGCAGCGGTACGAAGGCCTTCCGGGTGTCGCGCTGGTAGGCGAGGAAGAACAGCCCGGCGTCGAGGCGGCCGAGGCCGTCCGTGCCGTCGGTGAAGGAGAAGCCGCGGCGCAGGATCATCAGGCCGTTGTTGGCGTCCGGGTGGGCCAGGGCAACGTGCGAGGTCGCGGGCATCGCCTTGAGGTCGGGGGCGTCGTGCTCCTTGGTCCTGCCGTACGGCGCGCCCTCGCCCTTGGTGCGGCCGAAGGTGTCCTCCTGGTCCTTGAGCGAGGCGCGGTCCCAGGTCTCGATGTGCATCCGGATCCGCCGGGCGACCAGGTAGGAGCCGCCGGTCATCCACTCCGGGCCGTCGCCGGGGGCCGCCCAGACGTGCTCGGACAGGTTGGCGGTGTCGTTGCCCGCGATGTTGTGGGTGCCGTCCTTGAACCCCATCAGGTTGCGCGGGGTCTGCTCGTCCGGGGTGGTCGAGGAGGTCTTGCCGAAGCCGAGCTGCGACCAGCGGATGTTGACGGTGCCCATGCCGATCCGGGCCAGGTTGCGGATCGCGTGCACCGCGACCTGGGGGTCGTCGGCGCAGGCCTGGACGCACAGGTCGCCACCGCTGCGCAGCGGGTCGAGCTTGTCGCCCTTGAAGTTCGGCAGTTCGATCAGGGCGTCGGGGCGCTGGGCCTTGAGGCCGAAGCGGTCCAGGCCGTCCTTCTCGAACAGGCTCGGCCCGAAGCCGATCGTCAGGGTGAGCCGGGAAGCGGGCAGGCCGAGCGCCTCGCCGGTGTCGTCCGGCGGCGCCTCGGCGGAGGCGGGGACGGCGCCGGTGCCGACCTCGCGGCCGCCGGTCATCGCGGCGGCCGCCTTGGTCCACTCCTTGAGGAGCTTGACCAGGGACTCCCGGGTGGCCTTCTCGGAGACGTCGAAAGCCGCGAAGTGCAGCCGGTCCTGGACCGGGGTGGAGATGCCCGCCTGGTGCTCGCCGTAGAAGGGCACCTCCCCGCCGACCACGGCGTTCGCCGCCGGCGCCGGGGCGTCGTCCTGCCGGACGGCCGCGGCGACCGATCCGACGGCGGCGGCACCGAGGGCGACGCCCGCGCCCGCCCAGCCGATGACGGCGCGTCGGCTGACCGGGGACCGGTCGGGGGTGGCAGTGGCGGCAGCGGCCGGGGTGCCGTCCTGCTGCTCGTTCTCGGCGTCCATCGGCGGGCGGGCCCTTCTCACTCTTGCGGAACTACTGAACTGCGGCCGGTGACCGGCCGGTTGAGGACCTGGTGGCGGTCCGACGAGGTCCTACTTGGCGACCACGGCGGCGGCCAGCTTCGACAGCGGCTCGCCCAGCGAGTTCACCGAGTCGGAGAAGGTCTTGCGCTCGGCCTCGGTGACCTTGTCGTACGGGGTGAAGCCGCCGTCGGACT
Organism: Kitasatospora sp. NPDC059648; assembly: GCF_042734825.1. Lineage (NCBI taxonomy): Bacteria > Bacillati > Actinomycetota > Actinomycetes > Kitasatosporales > Streptomycetaceae > Kitasatospora > Kitasatospora sp. NPDC059648. Next base: position 3,110 of record NZ_JBHWDU010000042.1, read on the forward strand.
GCTTGTACTTGGCCAGCAGGGCGCTGATGGCGGCGAACTCGGAGTCGAGCGTCCTGGCGAGCTCCGGGTCCTTCTCGGCGGCGACCGGCTTCAGCAGCTCGTAGGCCTTCTGGGCGCCCTCGACGTTGGCCTGGAAATCCGCGAGGTCGGTGTGGCTGTAGCGGTCCTCCTCGCCGGTGATCTTGTTGGTGGCGACCTCGTCCAGCAGTTCCTTGGCGCCGTTGGCCATGCTGGTCGCGGTGATCTCCGCCTCGGGGATCTTCTTCTGCCAGTCCTTGAGGTCGCCGACCAGCTGGTCCGCGAGCTTCCGCTCGTCGTCGCCGATCTTCGCGTCGGCCCAGAGCGCCTTCTCCAGGCGGTGCCAGCCGGTCCACTGCTGGCCCTGCTCCAGCTTGTCCTCGCGGGTGTCGGTCTTGGGGTCGACGTCCCCGAAGCTCTCGGCGACCGGCTCGGTGCGCTCCCAGCCGGTGCGCGAGGGCGCGTACAGCGCCTTGGCCTTCTCCAGGTCGCCGCCCTTGATCGCGGCGGCGAAGGCCTCCACGGCCGGGATGGTGGCGTCGGCCTGCTCCTGGGCGTACTTGCGGTAGGAGTCGACGGCGGCGGCCAGGCGCGGGTCGGCCGGGGCGGTGCTGCCGCCCTCGCCGGTCACCGTGATCTTCTGGCGGATACCGTCGCCGACCATGCCGGGCTTGCAGGCGATCTCGTACGAGCCGGCCTTGATCTCGGCGTTGATGCTGGCCTTGGTGCCGGGGCCGATGTTCTCCCGCTCAGTGACGATCTTGTCGCCGGAGGCGTAGACGTAGACCTCGGTGGTCTTGGAGCCCTTGTTGCTGATGTCCAGCACCACGTGGCCGGCCGGGAAGCTGGTCGTGGACACCTCGCAGGCGGTGTCGGTGGCGTTGACCTTGACCGCGTCGGCGCCGCCCGCCTTGTCGTCCTTCTTCGAGGCGCAGCCGGCCAGGGCGGCGGTCGCCACGGCGAGGCTGAGCAGCGCGGCTGCGGTGGAACGGCGGCGGGCGGACATGGGGACTCCAACGGAAAAGGGCATGGGGGTGCCAAGGCCGGGTAAAGCGCCGACCGGGCCGGCGCCTCCTTTTTAGCTAAGGCATACCTTACGTAAGAATGCTTTACCGTCGATACCCGGCCCCCTGCCCAGCCCGAACCGTCACCTCCCGGGCACGCGGCGGGCGGCGGCCCGGGCCGTCCAACGGCCCTCGTGACGGCTGATCCGGACCGGGTGGCCGAAGGTCTCGCTGATCAGCTCGGTGGTCATCACCTCGTCCACCGGCCCGGCCGCCACGCACTCGCCCCCGCGCAGCAGCAGCGCGTGGGTGGTGCTCTCCGGCAGCTCCTCCAGGTGGTGGGTGACCAGCACGCTGGCCAGCTCGGGGTGCTGGTGGCGCAGCAGGTCCAGGCTGTCCAGCAGCAGCTCGCGGGCGGTCAGGTCCAGCCCGGTCGCGGGCTCGTCGAGCAGCAGCAGCCGGGGGCTGGGCATCAGCGCGCGGGCGATCAGCGCCCGGCCGCGCTCGCCCTGGGAGAGGGTGGTCCACGGGGCCTCGGCCATCGCGCTCATGCCGAGCGTCTCGATCAGCTGCTGGGCGCGCTCCACCGCCTCGGGGGCGGGCTTGCGGTGCCACTCGGGCTCGATGGTGTTGGTGAACCCGGTGAGCACCACCTCGCGCACGCTCAGCGGCGAGCGCAGCGGGTGGCGCGGGTTGACGTGCCCGAGGTGGGCGCGCAGCTCGCGGATGTCGACCCGGCCGAGCCTGCGGCCGAGCACGTCCACCGTGCCCCGGGTGGGGTGGGAGACCGCTCCGAGAAGGGCGAGCAGGGTGGACTTGCCCGCCCCGTTGGGCCCGAGCAGCGCCCAGTGCTCGCCGGGCTGGATCTCCAGGGTGAGGCCGCGCAGCAGGTGCCGGCCGTCGCGCACGACGTCCACGTCCTGGGTGCGCAGCAGCGGGCCGTCGAAGGACGGGCTCATGGGGAACTCCGATTCATGGCGCCGGGCAGGGTACGGGCGGGGGCGCCGTACCGGACCGGCCGGCGCCGACCGTCCGTGTGCACCGTACAACCGTCGGCCGGGGCGGAGTCCGGCCGTCCGATGGGTGGACTCGACAGAACCCTGTTGCACGAGGGGAGTTGGGAGGAACATTGTGCCTTTCCGAGGGGAGCGAGGGGGCGGCGAGATGGTGGCGGACGAGGAGCGGCCGGGGAGCGTGCACGGCCTGGTCGAGCAGAGGGCCCGCCGGGCCCCGGAGGCGGTCGCGGTGCGCTGCGGCGAGGCGGAGCTGACTTACGGGGAGCTGGACGCACGGGCCGACCGGCTGGCCGCCGTCCTGGCCCGGCGCGGGCTGGCCCCGGGCGGCCGGGCCGCGGTCGCACTCGGCCGGGGCACCGAGGTATACGTGGCGTTGCTCGCGGTGCTCAAGGCGGGCGCCGGGTTCGTGCCGGTGGAGCCGACCGCGCCCGACGCGCTGCTGCGGCACGTGCTGGCCGACGCGGCGCCGGACCTGGTGCTGACCGAGCAGCGCCACCGGGCGCGGCTGGCGGACGCCGGCGGCTCGCGGGTGCTCTGCCTGGACGACCCGGCCGAAGCGGTCCCCCCGGAAGGGGAGTTCGAGCGCCCCGAAGTCGGGCCGGGCGACCTGGCCTGCGTGTTCTACACCTCCGGCTCCACCGGCCTGCCCACCGGCGCCCTGGTCGAGCACCGCAACCTGCTGGCCGCGTACGCGGGCTGGCGCGAGGTGTACGGGCTGACGGCCGAGGACCGGATCCTGCAGACCGCGAGCCTGGAGTTCGACGTCTTCACCGCCGACTGGGTCCGCGCGCTGTGCACCGGCGCCACCCTGGTGGTCGCCCCGTCCAACCTCACCCTGGACCGCACCGCCGACCTCGCCGTCCTGCCCGCCCTGGTGGCGCGGGAGCGGGTCACGGTCATGGAGCTGAACGTCCGCACCGCCCGCCGCCTCACCGCCCTGCTGGAGGCGAGCGGCGCCGGGCTGCCCGGGGTGCGACTGCTCACCGTCGGCGCCGAGAAGTGGTACCTGGACGAGCAGGTGGCCCTGCAGCGGCTGCTCGGCGACTTCAGCCGGGTGCTGAACGTCTACGGCCTGGCCGAAGCCACCGTCGACAGCACCTACTTCGACGTGCGCGGCGCGGCCGTCGCCGAGGGGGCGGAGCGGGTCTCGCTGATCGGCCGGCCCTTCCCCGGCACCCGGGTGTACGTGCTCGGCCCCGATTCCGCCCCGGTGCGGCCCGGGCGGGTCGGCGAGATCGCGATCGCGGGCGGCGGGCTGACCCGCGGCTACCTCAACCGGTCGGCGGAGACCTCCCGCCGCTTCGTCCCGGCGAGCTTCGACCCGGACGGGCGGGTGCTGCTCACCGGCGACCTCGGGCTGCTGCGGGCGGACGGCGTGCTGGAGTTCGTCGGGCGGGCCGCGACGGTGGTCGGGCCGCTCGGGTCGGACCGGGTGACCACGGTGACCACCCGGGTCAAGGCCGCGGCGCGGGCCGAGGGGGCGTTGCGCGCCCATCCCGCGGTGCGGGAGGCGGCCGTGGTCGAGGTGCAGCCGGCACCGGGGCGGCGGGTGATGGTCGGCTACGCGGTGACCGTTCCGCAGGCGGACGGTGTGGACGGCTGGTCGCTCACCCAGTACCTGGCGGAGCAGCTCAAGGGCTTCTCCGCGCCCGCCGCCGTCATACCCGTCGCGGAGCTGCCGCGCACCCGGGCCGGCAAGCTGGACCGTGCCGCACTGCCACTGCCGGCCCCGCCGCAGCACACCGCGCCGCGCTCCGCCAAGGCCGGTGGCAGCCGCAAGGGCGGCGGGAAGGCCGGGGGCCGGGCCGGGGCGTCCGGCCAGGACGAGGTGGGCTGCTACGCGTTCTTCGTCACGGTGGCCGCAACCATCCTCGCCCGGTGGACCACCGACTACTTCTACCCCGGGTCGACCGACCTCTCCGGGGTGCCCTCCGACTACCACTTCTGGTTCGGACTGCTCTACTGGGCCGAATCCGCCGCCTTCGGCGCCGGGCTGTCCTTCCTCCTCTTCGGCCTCCCCGCGGTGCTGCGGCAGGGCCGCTCGCTCAGGCTGTCGCTGCTGACGTACCTGTCGGTGTTCTGGCTGCTCGCCAACTGGTGGCCGCAGGACAACCTGTACCGGCTGACCGCCGCCACCGACTGGCCGCGCGAGACGACCATGGTCTACGTCTTCAACATCCCGCTGATGCTGGCCGCGGTGGTGGTCGTGGTGTTCCTGCTGAGCCGGCCGAAGGCGAAGCAGTAGGGCTTCAGCGCAGCGCCTCGAACATGCCGGTCAGCGCGTGGTTGGCAGCCTGGACCACGGCCTGGGCGGCGTCCAGGGATTCGGTGTCCGGCCCGGCGAGGGCGAGGCCGACGGCGGGTTCAGGGTCCCGGCCCGCCGTCGGGATCAGCGGCAGCAGGGTGACGCCGAGCCGGGCGCAGCGCGGGCGCAGCCGGTCGAGGTGGTCGTGCAGCGCCTCGGGGGCGAGCCGGGCGCCGAGCGGCAGCGCGTCCAGGGTGCGGACCAGGTGGCCCGGGCCGCGCACCTGGTCGAGGCGTGCGCCCAGCACGAAGGCGATGGCCGGGCCGGTGAGCCGCAGGTTGATCTCGGTGGGGGCGAGCCGGCGCTGCCGGTCGGTGACGAAGTCGACGTCGTACCAGCCCCGGTAGCCGTCGGCGGCGAGCCGCTCCCCCACCGCGAGGGCGAACCGGCGGGCCGTCTCGGCGGCGGCCCGCGGGACGGCGCCGGGGCCGACGGTGACGCCCTGGTACCGGGTGCCGGCCACCTCCATGGCACCCGCGCCGACGGGGTGCACGGCGCCGTCCGGGCCGACCACCGCGTCGTAGGTGAGGTCGCGCAGCCGGGCGGCCGGGCCCGGGTCGACGTACTCCTCCAGCAGCAACTCGCCCTGCGGCGGCAGGACTTCGGAGCGGACCAGCCGACGCAGCAGGGCGCCACCGCCGCCCGCGGCGAACAGCTCGGCGGGCTCGACCACGACGGTGCCGTAGCCGCCGACGCCGTGCGGGCTCTTCAGTACGGTGGTCAGCCCCCGGGCGGCGCGGACCGTCAGCCGCCTCGCCGCCCGGCGGCGGCTCTCCGTACGGTCCTGCGCGGGGACGACGATCCCGGGGTGCTCGGCGGCCAGGGCCGTGAACAGCCCGTGGGCGGCGGCCTTGGACTCGTACCGGCGGACGGCGGCCAGCTCGGGCCCCTCGCCCTGCGCGGCGGTGCGGCCCCAACCGACCACCGGATGGCCGGAGTCGGCGATCCGCGCGGCGAGGGCGGGCCGGGCGGCGAGCGCCTCGGCGAGGGTCAGGCCGGGCGCCACCCCGCTGTGGACCTCGACCGGCCCCCAGTCCAACTCCCGGGCCAGCCAGTCGGTCCACTCCCGGTCGACCTCTGCGGGCAGCACCAGCACCGCCGGCTCCGGGCTGTAGCCGACGGCCAGGCAGGCGTAGTGGTGCGCCTGCCGCAGCCGCCGGGCGCGCTGCTCCGCGTCCATGCCGGGGGCGAAGAACTGCGCGTTGAAGTCCGCCACGTTGCCGAGGTGCACCGCCGCCCGCCCGCCGGTCCAGGCCCCCACCCATCCGTCCATGCCCCGAGAGCTTAGGGCCTGTCGTCAGAGCGCCGACAGCCCCGCGTCGGTGGGCCGGAGACCGCAGGAGTCCAGGTAGAGGGGGCGCAGGTGCGGCTCGAAGTCGACGTGCAGCCAGGCGCAGCCGGCCGCCCGGGCGCCGTCGGCGGCTTCGGCGACCAGCCGGGTGGCGATGCCCAGCCGTCGGGCGTCCGGTGCGACCACGGTGTCGAGCAGGAACGCGTGGGCGCCACCGTCCCAGGCGACGTTGACGAAGCCGACGAGAGTGCCGTCGGCGGCCCGCCTGGCGGTGACCCAGCCGAGGCTGTGCCGCTCCAACCGGGCCAGCCAGCGGCCGGGTTGGACGGGGTGGCCGAAGCCTTCGGCGTGCAGGGCGTCGAGTTCGGGGTCGGTGAGCGCGCCGCGCCACCGGCAGTCGGTCGGCTGGTCGTCGGTCGCTCGGTAGTCCGTCGCTCGGTAGTCGGTCGTCACGACGACAGCGTAGAGGGCTTGTTAACTTCCGATCATTTTTGATTTGACCAGGACACAACTTGGCAAAGTTATGACCTTTCCTCTAGCTGAATCTGACTGACCGCCGTCAATCTCGGTCGCAGCTCTTTTCCCTGCAGCTACCCCCACTGGAGCCAGAGTGAGCCCCACCTCCTCCTCCCGCCGTGTCCGCACGGCCGGAGCCGTCGCCGTCGTCGCCGCGCTCGCCGCCGTGGCCGTCCCCACCACGGCCGCCGCCGCGCCCGCCACGCGTGAGGCCGCGATAGCCCAGGCCCGCGCCAACGTCACCCACAACCCCGGGGTGTTCGGCTACGGCGCGGGTCAGGACCTCGTCCTCAAGGACGTCGTCCTCGACGCCGACGGCACCTCGCACGTCCGCTTCGACCGCACCTACCAGGGCCTCCCGGTGGTCGGCGGCGACCTGGTCGTCCACCAGGACGCCCGCGGCAGGCTCAGGGACACCTCCCGTGCGGCCGCCCACGACGCCGCCGTGAAGTCCACCACCCCCAAGGTGCCCGCCCAGTCCGGCGCCGCGAACGCGCTCTCCGCCGCCCCCGGCGTCCGGGACGCCGTCAGCACCCCCGAGCTGGTGGTCTGGGCCGCCGACGGCACGCCCCGGCTCGCCTGGCGCACCACCGTCGAGGGCGCAGGCGAGCACGGTCAGCCGGCCGGCAAGGTCGTCGTCACCGACGCCACCACCGGCGAGCAGATCGAGTCCTACGACGCCGAGCACCAGGCCGCCGGCACCGGGAACTCCGAGTACACCGGCCAGGTCACCGTCGACACCACCCAGACCGGCGGCGGCTACACCCTCACCGACCCGGTCCGCGGCCACGTCACCAAGGACGCGGGCAACCTCTCCGCCGGCTCGGTCAAGGCGACCTCCGGCACCCCGTTCACCAGCACCACCAACGTCTGGGGCGACGGAAGGAAGTTCTCCACCGACCGTGCCACCGCCGCCGTCGACGCCCACGCCAACACCGCCTGGACGTACGACTACTACAAGAACGTCCACGGCCGGAACGGCATCAAGAACGACGGCAGGGGCGCCACCGTCTTCGTCCACGTCGGCACGAACTGGGACAACGCCCAGTGGTCCGACAGCTGCTTCTGCATGATGACCGGCGACGGCGACGGCAGCACCGACCCCGAGCAGGTCGACCTCGACACCATGGGCCACGAGATGACCCACGGCGTCACCAGCGCCACCGCCAACCTGCGCTACAGCGGCGAGTCTGGCGGCCTCAACGAGTCCACCAGCGACATCTTCGGCACCATGGTGGAGTGGTACGCCAACAACAAGGTCGACACCGGCGACTACCTGTTCAGCGACCAGTCCACCCCGCCGTGGCTGCGCCGCTTCGACAAGCCCTCGCTGGACGGCAAGTCGGCGGACTGCTGGACGAGTTCGGTCGGCAAGCTCGACGTCCACTACTCCTCCGGCGTCGGCAACCACTGGTTCTACCTGGCCAGCGAGGGCAGCGGCAGCAAGACCGTCAACGGGGTCGCCTACAACAGCCCGACCTGCAACAAGTCCACGGTGACCGGCATCGGCAACCAGAAGGTCGCCAAGATCTGGTACCGCGCGCTGACCGTCTACATGACCTCCACCACCAACTACAAGGGCGCCCGCGCCGCCTCCCTCAACGCCGCCCGCGATCTCTACGGCGCCGGCAGCACCGAGTACAACGCGGTCGCCTCGGCCTGGAGCGCGGTCGGCGTCAACTAGCCATCGCAGGCTAGCTGTTGAACCCGATGTGGACGTGGTCGTGGTGGGTGTCGTCGGTGAAGAACCGGTTGCCGACGCCCGCGATCGCCACCGGCCCGCCCACGTTGTACGAACCGGCGGCCGCCGCGTCCCGCATGAAGGACTCGATCAGCCGCCGGGGCGTGGCCGGGTCGATCACCGCCCGGCCGTCGATCCGCCAGACGTCGAAGGCCCGGCCCAGCGGATGGTCGCTGGGCCGGGTCGTCCCGAAGACGTCCAGCGGGTGGCCGCTGCGCACCACGCTCACCGAGAGCGTGTACGGGCCGGCCAGCCGCAGCATCGCCGCCAGGACGGTGTCGTGCACGGCGCCGCTGCGCAGGTCGTCCGCCGCCCCCGGCGCCAGCTCGACCCTCGGCTCGGCCAGCACCTCGGCCATCGCCGGGGCGGGTGAGGTGGCGGCCGGGCCCGGGTCGCCCGGGTGCAGCGCGGTGACGGTCCAGCGCGGCTCGGCCCGGCTCAGCCGGACGTCCACGGTGATCCCGCCCGGGGCCACCGCGCCGTCCGACTGCCGGGTCCACTGCCGGCAGACCACCAGCACACTGGCCGAGTCGGCCAGGATCCCGCCGTACTGGGCGTCGATCACCTCCAGGCTCGCCTCGGTAGCCGCCGGGGCGAGCCGCCCGGCCTGGTCCGCCAGGCCGGGCGGCAGCCCGAGCGCCGCCACCCGGGACCGGGCCGCCTCCGCACCCTGGGCACCGGACGGCCAGGCCCCGAGCGCTGCGACCAGCTCGACGGCGCGGCGCTTGACGTCGGGCTGGATCTCGCCGGGGCCGGGCTGCCAGAGCGGCGGGTTGGGCAGCGGGGTCGGGCTCGGGGTCACGGTCGGGCTCGTGCTCGGCGACGCGGCGGAACCCGTCTCCGCTGTCCCGGACTTGCCCCCGCTCGAACACCCCACCGCCCCCAGCAGCACCGCCGCCGCCCCCGCCCGCAGCACCCCGCGCCGGCCCGCCCGCCGGTGGCCGCAGCCGCCTCCGCTCGTCATGCCGTCAGTATGCGACCGGAAGCCCGGGCACGGGCGCCGGTGTCAGCCCAGACGGCGGATCGGCTCACCCTTGAGGAAGGCCTCGATGTCCTCCACCGCCTCACCGAAGTACCGCCGGTAGTTGTCCCGCGAGACGTACCCCAGGTGCGGAGTGGCGAGCAGCCGGGGCGCGCTGCGCAGCGGGTGGTCGGCGGGCAGCGGCTCGACGTCGAAGACGTCCAGGGCGGCGCCCGCGATCCGGCCCTCGGTGAGCGCGGCGAGCAGCGCGTCCTGGTCGACGATCGCCGCCCGGGAGGTGTTGACCAGGTAGGCGTCGGGCTTCATCAGGGCGAGTTCGGCGGCGCCGATCAGCCCGTGGGTGTCCGCGTTCGAGGCGAGGTGGACGGAGACGAAGTCGCTCTCCCGCAGCAGTTCCTCCTTGGAGCCGGCCCGGCGCACGCCCGCCTCGGCCGCCCGCTCGTCGGTCAGCCTCCGGCTCCAGGCGAGCACGTCCATGCCGAAGGCGGTCCCGACCCTGGCCACCAGCGCGCCGATCCGCCCGAGGCCGAGCAGCCCCAGCGTCCGCCCGTGCAGATCGGCCCCGACGGTGCTCTGCCACGGGCCGCCCTCGCGCAGCGCGGTGTTCTCCTGGACGATCCCGCGGGCCAGGCCGAGCAGCAGCGCCCAGGTCAGCTCGACGGGCGGGGTGCCGGAACTGGCGGTACCGCAGACCGTGACGCCGTGCGCCGCGGCGGCGGCGTGGTCGATGACCGAGTTGCGCATGCCGGAGGCGATCAGCAGCTTGAGCCGCGGGAGCCGGGCGAACAGCGTCGCGGGGAACGGCACCCGCTCGCGCAGGGTCACCACGATGTCGAACCCGGCGAGCGCGGCGGCCAGTTCGCCCTCCGAGCCGTGGTGCTCGCGGAAGGAGGTCACCTCGACCCGGTCGGCTATCGACGACCAGTCGGCGGAACTGGTGGCGACGCCCTGGAAGTCGTCCAGGACGGCGCAGCGGAGCATCGGAAGCGTCATGACGGCAGCTTGCCAGACGGCGGTGGGGCCGGGGGCCGCAGCCCGTACCGGTCCCCGTCCCGGACGATCCACCAGGGCTCGCCGAGCTTCATCCGAAGGACGGCCATCGGGTACCGCAGCTCCCGGGGGCCGAGCCAGACGCCCCAGCCGCGCAGCAGGACGTCCTGCGCGTCGTGCAGCCCTTCGCCCAGCTCGATCAGGGTGCGCAGGCCCCGGACGTCCTGATGGGTGAGCCGGACCTCGCGGCCGTCCACCGTGGCGGTCCGGGCGTCCGGGTCGAGGACGAGGCGTCCGTCGAAGACGGTCAGCGGGCCCTGCGGCCGGTCGGCGTGTGGTCCATGCCCGGCAGCCTAACCGGCGCCCGTTCCCCTGGTCCGGGCTTCGGGGAACGGGCTTCAGCCGTCCGGGTTCAGCAGTGCCTCCGCCGTGGCCGTCCGGGCGTACAGCACCGAGCGCCCCGCGCGGTGGGCGCTCACCAGTCGGGCGTCGCGCAGCGCCGTCAGGTACTGGGAGACGGCCGAGGGCGACAGCCCGGTGCGGCGGGCGAGTTCGGTGGTCGAGGCGGGGGCGGCGAGTTCGGCGAGCAGCAGGGCGCGGGAGCGGCCGAGCACCGCCGCCAGCGCGGCCGTTCCGGATGCCGGTGCCGCGGCCGTCGTCCAGAGACCGCCTATCCCCCGGGCCGGGTAGGCGAGTTGGGGCGGGTCCGGCGGGGCGAACAGGGTGTACAGGCCGGGGCCGGTGAAGGCGGACGGGATCAGCAGCAGGCCAGGTCCGGCGCTCCGGCGGGACATGGGGCGGGTACGGCGGCTCAGCCGCAGGGTGCCCTCGGCCCACCGCAGTTCGGCGTGCAGGTCGTTCAGCACCCGCGCGGCGCCGTGCTCGGCGGCCTGCCGGGCCCGGTGCAGCACGTCCGCGTCGAGCACCGCGCGGATCCTCGCCCAGTACGGCGCGAGGGCCAGCTCCCAGTACGCCTCGACCGCCTCGGCGAGGCTCCCCAGCCCGGGGCCCGGATCGGCGTGCAGGGCCCGCAGCCGCGACCCGAGCGTGCCGTGCTCCGCCGCGAGCCGGTCGAGGTCGCGCCGGACCTGCCCGGCGGGGGTGGCCCGGATCGCGGCGAGTTCCTCGGCGAGGGTCGGCGCGGGCCCGGCCGGGGCGGGATTGATGAAGTCCGGCACGTAGCCGGTGGGCGGTACGAGTTCGGCGAGCAGCCCGAAGGCCGGGCCGAGTGCCGTCAGCCGGGGCCTCACCTGCTCCGCCCAGGGCCCGTGGACGGCGTGCGGGAGCCCCGAGCGCAGCAGGCGCAGGCTCGGACCGACCTCCCACATCGGAGCGACGGCGAACCGCATCCGCGCCAGGTCACCCGCCGTGAACAGCAGATCCGCCAACTCCCTCTCCCCGGCCATCCCGTTGGATTCGCACATGCGCGAATCAGTGGCGGTCAGGTTAGTGCAGAAGCGATCATGACCGGCATGACTTCCGATGCCACCGTGCCCACTGTGACCGCAGCCGCCTCCGGCACCTGGAACCTGGGCGACCGCGCCGTCCACCGGATCGGCTTCGGCGCGATGCGCCTGCCGCAGACCGGCCCGGCGCTGGTGCCCGACGCCGTACCGCGCGACCGCGACCAGGCCCTGCGGGTGCTGCGCCGGGCCCTCGAACTGGGCGTCAACCACATCGACACCGCCGCGTTCTACTTCTCCCCGCTGCGCTCGGCCAACGAGCTGATCAACCGCGCCCTCGCCCCGTACGCGGACGACCTGGTGATCGCCACCAAGGTCGGCCCCGCCCGCGGCCCCGACGGCCAGTGGAGCGAGCACGCCCGCACCCCGGCCGGGCTGCGCGCCCAGGCCGAGGAGAACCTGCGCCAACTCGGCCGCGACCACCTCGACCTGGTCAACCTGCGCGTCCTCGGCACCGACTCGATCGCCGAACGCTTCGGCGCGCTCGTCGAGTTGCAGCGGGTCGGCCTGATCCGCCGGCTCGGGCTGTCCAACATCCACCCCCACCAGCTGGCCGAGGCCCAGGCCATCGCCCCGGTCACCTGCGTGCAGAACCCGTACGGCATCGGCGCCTCCCCCGCCCAGGACGAACTGCTGCGCCTCTGCGGCGAGCAGGGCATCGCCTTCGTCCCCTTCTACGCCATCGCGGGCGACGGCCGGCAGGACGGGGCTGGCGGAGCCGAACCCGCCCAGGTCCAGGCGGTGGCCGAGGCCCGCGGGATCAGCACCGCCCAGGTGCGGCTCGCCTGGACGCTGCACCGCGGCCCGCACGTCCTCGCCATCCCGGGCACGGGCGACGTGGCGCACCTGGAGGACAACGTCGCCGCGGGCGCGGTGCGGCTGACGGCGGAGGAACTCGCCCTGCTGGACCAGGCCCACACCGGCTGACGGAACCGGCAGCGGCCCCCGGGCGTCGCTGAGGGACACAGGTCCGAAGATCACCGAAGTCCACCGAAGACCACTGACGAGTCGAGGAACCCCTCAGCATGCCCGACACCGCCACCCGCTACCTGTACCTCGCCCGCCACGGCGAGGCCGCCTCCGACGGCTCCGACGGCGGCGGACTCACCGCCGCCGGACGCCGCCAGGCCGTCCTGCTCGGCCGCCGCCTGGCGAACCGACCGATCACGGCGGTGCACCACGGGCCGCTCCCCCGGGCCGCGCAGACCGCCCGGCTCATCGGGGAGCAGCTGGGCGGGGCGGCGGTGTCGGCGTGCGAGGAGGCCGACGACTACGTCCCCTACCTGCCCGCGGCCGACGAACTTCCCACCGACAGCGCGGAGTTCCTGCTGAACTTCCTGTCCGGTGCCTCGGCGGAGGAACTCGCCCGGGGCCCTGAGCTGGCCCGCCGGGCCGTCGAACGGTTCACCGGCCCGGTCCCGGGCGGCGAGGAGCGGCACGAACTGGTCGTCACCCACGCCTTCCTGGTCGGCTGGCTGGTCCGCCACACCCTCGATGCCCCGAGGTGGCGCTGGCTCGGCCTCAACGCCGCCAACGCGGCCCTCACCGTCCTGCGCTTCACCCCCGGCCGCCCCTCGTCCGTACTGCTGCTGAACGACCAGAGCCACCTGCCCGAGGAACTCCGCTGGACGGGCTTCCCGCCCGAGCTGCGCTGCTGATCCCCCGCGTCGGCGCTCCCCCTGCCCGGCGGGCCGTCGCAGGTGGCGGCTCACGTCCCCACGATGACGGTCTCCCGGAGCATCCGCTCCGCATCCCCGTGACCGGCCGTGCTCGCGGCACCCGCGCCACTCGTCGCACCCGCGGCGCTCACCGGCCCGCCCCCTGCGACTCCCGGACGACGACCGCGTCCCCGGCTGCGGCCGCGCCGGCGAAGAAGTCCCGCAGTTCGCGCAGGTCGTTGACGACGCGGGCGGCCCATGACTCCGACCAGGGCGGCGCGGAGTCGAGCTGGGCGACCCGCCGGGCGAGCACGGTGTCCTGCTGGCGGACGAGTTCGCCGAGCGCCGAGCCGCGCAGGAAGGTGGAGGCGGCGGCGACCTGTTCGGGGCGCAGCACCGGCATCCCGGTCCCGGCCGCCGGGCGGGCGCCGCCGTAGACGGGCAGCCGGGCGGCCGGATCGGGATGCAGTCCGTTCTCGGTGAGCGCGACCTCCATCAGGGCGGCGGTCTGCCGCACCCCGAGGGCGAGTCCGTCGGCGGCCAGTCGGTCGTACCGGAGGTCGCGGCTCCGGGGCACCAGCTCGCCGAGTTCCTCGGGCGAACAGGCGTCCACGGCCTGACCCGGCAGGCGACGCCAGAAGTGATCCACGCTCACCCGGAAAGCGTAGCGAACGACGGCGCGGTGATCAGTGGATCACGCCTCTCCGGGGTGCCAGGCCGGCCATTCCCAGGGCCGGTCGGCCCAGTGCACCTTGACCGGGTCGCGCGGGTCCAGGTCGGGGAAGAGCTGGTGGATGCGGGGCTCGAACTCCTCGGGAGCGAGCGGTTCCCAGCCGTGCCCCTCGAAGTGGACGAGGCGGTAGCGGCTGTCGGTCCGGAACTCGGCCACCTCGACCAGATGTGCGGTCGTACTGTTCGTCTCCATGACCCCCAGCATGTGGCGCGGCGGCAATCCACGCCCGTCCAGACCCCTCTTCCGGGTCATGTCCCGGCGTCCGCGCGCTCGTTGAGCACGGAAAGGTACGGCGGGGGCGCGCGGGAAGGACGAGCAGATGACTGGGCAGCCCACCGGAGGACAGTGGCAGTGGCCGTCGAACGCCTGGCAGCCACCGCCGGTCCCCATTCCGCCCCAGGCGGTCCCGCCGCACGTGGGGCCGCCGGCGCCACCCGCGCCGGAGCCGCCGCGCCGTTCGCGGAAGGCGTGGGCGGTGGCGGCGGGCGGAACGCTCGCCCTGCTGGCGGCGGTCATGGTGATGTGCGGACCCGGCTCGGGTGACGACGTCCGGGTGGTGACCCTGCCGGACGCCCCGCCCTCCGCCACCCCGTCGGACCCGCCGGCGGAGGGCGGCACCCCCGCGCCGTCCCCGCTGCCCTCCCCCACCAGCGCCGAGAGCACTCCGGCGAGCAGCGAGGCCCCGGCCACCCCGGCGGCCGCCCAGACCGGGCCGGAGCACGCCGACGGCCGGCACCCCTCCCCCCGCGCCCGTCCCAGGGCCGGCCGCACCCCGCACCCCAGCCCCGGCACCCACCCGGCCCCGAACGGCGGAGCCCAGAAGGTCCCCTCCCTCGCCCCGGGCAACATCTGCGAGCAGGCCGAACGCATCGGCCGCTGGCCGGCCGACTCGGAGCAGGCCCGCCTCTGCCACGAGTTCTACGGCTGACCCCTCCGCCCCCGCCCCTCCGCCCCTGCGCCCGTCGGCGGCTCACAGCACGGCCGGGCGCCCGGCTGACCCGGGAACGCCGTGCCGCTCCGACGGCGACCGGCGGGCACTCACCCTGGGGCGGTTCCCCGTCCCGCGGGGTACGGTCACGGCGCGCCCAGCAGTCCCTTGTCCAGCCGGGGTGCCAGCACCTGGGCCAGGGTGTCCGTGATGTGCCCGGTGTCCCGGTAGAGCACCACGCCCTCCAGCACCGCCGGGCAGCTCGGCCCGCTGCCCGGGCAGAGCACCGGTCCGAGGTCCAGGGTCCGGACGCCGTAGCGGGCCGCGAGGCCGCCGTCGAGCATCGGGTCGGGCTCGAAGGCGGTGCCGCGCGGGAAGAAGCAGGCGTCGGAGCGGCCGTCGGAGGCGGCCAGGCAGGTGGGGACGTCCTTGCCCGGCATCGGGGTGTCGCCGAGGTAGGCGAGCGGCGCGCCGAGCGCGGCGCGCCGGTCCAGGGTGCGGGTCCAGCCGACGGTGCGCTCCTCCTGGCTGCCGTAGCGGTTGAGCCCGGCCATCAGGACCAGCCGGGGTCTGGGCCCGGAGGTGAGCCGGGCGAGGGTGTTCTCGCGCCAGCGGTCGCATTCGGCGTAGGTGCGGCCGAGGACGTCGTTGCGCACGGTCAGGGTGGCCAGCGGGCAGCCGGGCTTGACCAGGACCTCCAGCGCCCAGTGCCGCTGTTCGGCCGTCTTCAGCGCGGCCGAGATCCACTGTCCGGCGTGCGAGTCGCCGAGCAGCACGATCCGGTCGGGGCTGTCCTCGTTGCCGAAGAGGCAGCGCGGGCTGCTGTCGGCGTCGAGCGGGATCTCGCAGCCCTTGCCGGGCGGGAAGTCCTCCCGGGCACGGGCGAGCGAGGGGGTGAGGCCGGGCACCCGGGTGCCGGGGGCGAGCAGGGTCGGCCCGTCGGCGGCCCCGGCGGGTGCGGCGGTCCGGGCGTTCGCCGCACCGCCGAGCGCGCGGACGGTGCCGCCGCCGAGGGTGAGCGCGGCGATCAGCGGGATGACCAGGGCGCTGGCACCGACGGCGAGGCCGCGCCGGGGTGCCGGGCTGCTGCCGTACCGCAGCGGCTGTTCGACGAGGCGCAGGGTGAGCCACGCGGGCAGCGCACCGGCCGCGGTCAGGGCGAGGAGCGCCGGCCAGGGCATTTGGCCGTACCGGGCCTGGGCGATGGTCAGTACGGGCCAGTGCCACAGGTACCAGGCGTACGAGAGGCGCCCGGCGGCGCGCAGCGGCCGGGTGGCGAGCAGGCCGCCGACGAGGCGGTCGGAGGGGGCCGCGAGCAGCACGGCGGCGGTCCCGAGGACGGGCAGCAGCGCGGCCGCGCCCGGGAACGGGGTGGTGCGGTCGTAGAGGAGGATCGATCCGAGGACGGCTGCCAGGCCCGCCCAGCCGAGCGGTCGCAGCGCCCGGGCCAGGGCGCGCCCCGGCGTGCGGGCGGCGAGGGCGCCGCTCAGCAGGGCCGCGCACGCTCCGGCGGCGAACTCCCAGAGTCGGCTGCCGGTGGAGAAGTAGGCGAGCGGCGCCGAGGTCGCCGTCCAGCGCAGGCAGAGAGCCAGCGAGGTGCCGCCGACGGCGAGGGTGGCGAGGGTGATCGCCAGGGTGCGGCGGCGCCCGTGCAGGTAGCGGGCGAGGCCGAGGACGCCCCAGAGCAGGTAGAACTGGTTCTCCACGCCGAGCGACCAGAAGTGCTGGAGCGGACTGGGGTCGCGTTCGGCGGCCAGGTAGTCGGTCTGCTGGCCGGCGAAGCGCCAGTTGGCGTACTGGCCGGCGGCGGCGATCAGGTCTCGGGCGAGGTCGGTGCCGCGCAGCGGGTCGAGCAGTGCGCCGCCGGCGGCCGCGGTGGCGACCAGCACGGTGGCGGCTGCGGGCAGGATGCGTCGGGCGCGGCGGGCGGCGAAGTCCCACAGGCCGAGCGGACGGCCGGTGATCAGTCCGGTGATCAGGAAGCCGGAGATGACGAAGAAGACGTCGACGCCGACGTAGCCACCGGTCGGGCCGGGGACCGCGGCGTGGAAGGCGAGAACGGAGAGCACGGCGATGCCGCGCAGCCCCTCGATGTCGGGGCGGAAGGCGGTGCGGCGGCGGGGCTCTCCCGTCGGCAGCATCTCGGCGGAGGGGGATTCCGGGGCCGGGGCCGGGGCGGCCTGCCGGTCCGCCCGGACGGCTCCGGGCAGCGGTCCTTCGGAGGACGTGGACGACGTCGGTGGTACGGCCGTTGACACGGCGGTGCTCCTTGCTGGGCTGGCAGCGGTGGTCGGGCCCGCCGGGCCGATGGGGCGGCCGGGCGGCGGGTTCCGCGCCGGTGGGGCGACGCGCAAGGAAACGAAGCGGTGGAAGGCGGAGGGAGGGAACGCGGCGGAGGAAACGGGTGATCAGAAGATCAGCGGATCGGCCCAGCCGGAGGCCAGCACCCCGCACAGCAGCAGCACGGCGGTGAGGGCGACGGCCTCCGCCCGCCCGAAGCCGAGGTCGGAGCCGAGGTCGGAGCGGCGCCGCACCGGTGGGGCGACCTCCCCGTCGGCTCCGCGGCCCCCGTCGGCTCCGCGGCCCCCGCCGAGCAGCGGCCACAGGGCCCGGATCAGCGGGATCACGGTGTACGCGGTGATCCCGAGCAGCGCGGCGAGCGCCCAGAAGGGCCGCCAGCCGTACTCCAGCGCGGCACGCACCAGGCCCGCGCCGCCTGCGAGGACGACCAGGCCGAGCCAGCCGACGCCGAGCCGGGCGACGGTCCGGGCCAGTGACGTCCCGCCGGAGACGGCGCCGGTGGGCACCCAGTCGGCGGAGCGGCGGCGCAGCGCGTGCGCGATGGCGACCACGTGGCAGAGCCCGCCCAGGAGTTGGACCCGGGTGACCTCGAAGCGCCAGCGGGTGCGGGACACCGCGGGCAGCAGCACGAGGGCGACCCAGATCGGCGGCAGGAAGGGGAGCACCTGCCAGGGCCGGACCTCCTCCGGCGCGAAGTACAGCGTGATCAGCGCGGGCAGCGGTACGGCGAACACGTTCACCGCGCTGGTCAGGTAGCCGAGGATGCCGTTCCAGAAGCAGAGCCGGGCGGACTTCGACAGCGGTCCGCGGCGGAACTCCGGGTCGCCGACGAGGGCGAGCGAGCCTAGGCACCAGCGGTACTGCTGGCTGACGAAGGCGGGCAGGCCGGCGGGCGACATGCCCTTGGCGACCAGCGCGGGCACGTACCGGGTGCTCCATCCGGCGCGGGCCAGGGCGAGGCCGGTGTAGAGGTCCTCGCTGTGGTCGGTCTCGGCGAAGCCGCCGACCCGCCGCAGGGCGGCGCGGCGGTAGAGCGCGTTGGTGCCGCAGCAGACGGTGCCGTCCCGGGCGTCCCGGGAGGGCTGGATCCAGCGGTAGAAGATCTCCTGGGTGGCTCCCGCTGCGCGTTCGAGCCAGGACATGTCGGCGTCGGTGTCGAAGCACTGCGGGCTCTGCACGATGCCGATCCCGGGGTTGTCGAGGTAGGGCACCAGGTGGTGCAGGAAGTCGGGGCGCGGGCAGAAGTCGGCGTCGAGCACGGCGACGATCTCGCCCTCGCCCTCGGCCAGGCCGTGGTTGAGGTTGCCGGCCTTCTTGAAGCGGCCCCGGTCGGGGCGGGCGCGGTAGCGGAAGCCGTAGGACTCGGCGAGTCGGCGCACCTCGGGGCGGTCGGCGTCGTCGAGGACCAGGACGGTGAGCGCGCCGGGCCACCGGACGGCGGCGGTGTGCCGGTAGGCGTTGTCCAGGACGGCCAGCGGCTCGCCCGCGGTGGGCAGCAGGAGGTCCACGCTCGGGTGGCGGTCGGGGTTCCAGGCGCGCAGCAACAGGTCGTGCGAGTCGCGGGTGAAGCGGCGGGCGCGCTGGCCGTCGGTGAGCGAGAGCAGCCAGGTGGCGGCGTTGAGCAGGGTGAGCAGCAGGAACGGCCACAGCAGCGGCTTGCTCAGCGCGAACAGGCCGAGGGTGGCGGTGGCTCCCGCGTACGAGAGGGTGGCGCACAGCAGGACCCAGCGGCGCTGCGGGCCGAAGTACCAGTAGAGCTCGTCGTCGTCGGGCGGGCTCGGCAGGCGCAGGTCGGGGTCCGCGGGTGTCCGGCGCGGACCGGTGTCGGGTGCGGGCACGGCGGCGCCATGGAGTGCGGGCATGCGGAAACGGCCCCCCTGGGCATCGGACGGAACCTTGCCGTTCGACCCCAGCCTCTCATATTGGTCTGGACCAATTATGAACGAGATATGACATCTCCGCATCGTCCCAGCTCAACTACTTGACGGCCCGTCAGTAGGACGACAGACCGTCGGACGATCAACGAATCAGCCCCGGAAGGGCCCCGGAACGAAGCCCCGGCCCTTCCCGGACCGGCCACCCTCAGACCCCCTTCAGCTCCTTGGTCAACAGCTCGAACCGGAGGTCCGGCCGACGTGGGATGCCGAAGCGCTCGTCCCCGTACGGGAAGGGGCTGTAGACGCCGGTGCGGCGGAACCCGCGCCGCTCGTACCAGGCGATCAGGTCGCCGCGCTGCTCGACCACCTTCATCTCCAGCAGCCCGACGCCCCACTCCTCCCGGGCCACCCGCTCCGCCTCGGCCAGCACCACCCGGCCGATCCCGCCGCCCTGCAACGCCGGGCGCACCGAGAACATGCCGAAGTAGGCGCAGTCCGGGCGCCGTTCCAGCTGGCAGCAGGCGACCAGTTCACCGTCGCGCTCGACCAGCAGCACCACCCCGTCCGGGTCCTCGACGGCCTCGGCGACGCTCGCCGCGTCGGTGCGCTGCCCGTCCAGCAGGTCCGCCTCGGTGGTCCAGCCGGCCTTGCTGGCCTCGCCCCGGTAGGCGGACTCGACCAGTTCGACCAGCGCCGGGACGTCGGCGAGGGTCGCGGTCCGGAAGGCGGGCTCCCCGGCCGGTGCGGTGCCGGGCCCGGTGGCGGTGTCGGACATGCTGCTGGTCCTCTCCTCGGAAAGTGTCGGCTTCCGGGCATGGTGCCACAGGTCCCTGAGTCCCCGGTGTGGCGGCAGAGGACGCGGGCAGCGGGGCGGCGACTGCCCCGCGCCGCGGCGGACGGCACGCGTTCCGCTCCTGGAGTCCCGCCGACGGGCGGGTCCGACGAGGAGCCTTCCGTCAGGGGAGCCGGTCGGGCCGGTCCTGGACGGGTGTGCGGATGGCCAGGACGGCCATGTCGTCGTGACCGTCGCTCGGGTGGTGATCGGTGAGGGCGTGGACGAGTTCGTCCAGGGGGTGGGCGGCGTGGGCCGCGGCGAGTTCGGCGAGGACGTCGAGGCGCTCGTCGATGGGGTGCCCGGGATGCTCGACGAGGCCGTCGGTGAAGAAGAGGACGGTGGAGCCGCCGGGCAGGACTGCGGTGTGGTCGGGACGGGGGATGCCGGGGTCGACGCCGAGCGGGATGCCGGGGTCCGCGAACAGGTACCGGGCGCGGCCGTCAGGGGTGAGAACGAGTGGGGGCGGATGACCGGCCGTGCTCCAGTTGAGGATCCAGCCGTCGGTCGCGTGCTCGATCCGGGCCAGGCAGGCCGTGATGACGGGCAGGTCGGTGATGGCCCGGAGGGTGTGGTCGAGCTGGGTCAGCACCGAGCCGGGCGGGCCCTGGCGGTCGTAGAGCAGCGCACGGAGCATGTTGCGGGCCTGGGCCATCGCGGCTGCGGCGTGCAGGTCATGGCCGACGACGTCGCCGATGACGGCGGCGCAGGCACCGTCGGGCAGCACGGCGGTGTCGTACCAGTCACCGCCGACACCGGCCGGCGCGGCCGCGGTGCGGTAGACCGCCGCGCCGGAGAACGGCGCGAGGTCCGGCAGGGTCGGCAGCAGCAGACGCTGGAACTGCTCGGAGCTGTCGCGCATGTAGCCGAACAGACGGGCGTTCTCGATCGCGATGCCGGCCGCCCCTGCGAGGGCGCGCACGAGGTCTTCGTCGTCCTCGTCGAACGGGTGCCCGTCCCGCCGCTCGGAGAGGTAGAGATCACCGTAGACCTCGCCCCGAACGGTGACCGCCACACCCATCAGGGTGCGCATCGGAGGATGGCCCGGCGGGAAGCCCACCGAGGCCGGGTGGGAGGGGATGTCGTCCACCCGCAGCGGCACGGGGTGGCGGATCAGGCACCCCAGCACGCCAAGCCCGTGCGGGAAGTGGGTCCCCGCGAGGGCCGCGCGCTCCTGCTCCGTCAACCCGGCGGTGATGAACTGCTCCAGGTGGTCCCCCGAGGGAGCGAGGACACCCAGCGCACCGTAGCGGGCGCCGGCCAGGTCCATGGCGGTGGTGACGATGCGCTGCAGCACCGCTGGCAGGTCCAGGTCACTGCCGATGGCCAGCACCGCCGACAACAGTCCGTGCAGCCGGTCCCGCACAGCGGCCAGCGCCCGCAGCTGCTCCCCCATCCCGTCCAGCTGCTCGTCCAGATTCAGCCGCAGCCGCGGCGGGCCACCGTCGTTCGGTGACCCCCCGGTCGGCCTCTGTTCGGTGTTCACGGCGCCGCCTCGGTCATCAGTTACGTACGACGTCCCGCCCGCGCATCGGCCGGTTCGGCCGACCTGGTCGACGTGGCGGCGGCAACCGCGCCGAGGTAGCGCAGCAACGCCTGCGGTTCCTCAGGACTCCAGGCTCCGCCGGGTGCGGAGCGGCGAGCCTCCGTCCCCGCTGAGTACTGCTCCCGCTCGCTCACGGTGCGCCTCCTCGGCCGGCGGTCCTGTCTTCCTCCAGTGTTGGCCCCGCCCGCCGCCCCGGCTTGTGCCGATCGGCCCCATGTCGGCGCGGGCCGTCCGGACTGCGGGGGACAGGAGCGGCCGCGACCGGCGTTCCCGCCGACCGGGCGGCCGGGCTGGCGCCGGAGCCGGCGCCGTCGCCCGACCAGGTGGCGCAGGCCCGGCAGGAGGCGGCGGCCGTCCGGGCCGGGGGCCTTCGAGACGGCCGCACGCGTCCGGCACGAGGCCGTGCCCGGGGCGGCGATCCTCGACGGAGCCGGGAACCGTGCCCCGCGCACGTGGCTCAGTCGACCAGGAACGCTCCGGTGCGGCGCGGCCCGTACACGGGATCGGCGTACGCGCCACCGGTGAGCACCCGGTCCTGGACGGCGATCGCGCGCAGGTCGCAGGAGCGTACTCCGAGGAAGGCGTAGCGCGGCGGCGGGGCGTCGTCCTCCCGGACGGTGACGGTGCCGTCCTCGGACCGGTCTGCCTGCCAGAGCCGCGCCCGGGGCGGGTGCAGGAAGGTCTTCCAGGACTGCGGCCCGGCGGAGTGCGCGAAAGCCGCCCGGTCCTCGCGTCGGCGCAGCCGGTAGTGGCCGGACTCGGTCTCGACGCCCCAGCCGTGCGGCAGGTCCTCGGCGGACGCCAGCTCGGCGAGGACGATCGCGCCGTCCCGGCGGGTGGGACCGATCACGGTGTACCCGCGGTGCCGCAGGGCTTCGACGAGTGCGGCGAGTCCCGCCTCGTCCGGTTCCGCGGGCTGTGCAGGGGTGTCCATCGGCTGTCCTCCGGGTCGCCGCGGCCGCCGCCGCGAGTGGCTACCCGGCGGCCGGTGCCGTACTCCCAACTGTCCACCGGTCCCGGTGACCCCGCACAGGGCCGACCGGCCCCGCCACCCGGCCCCGGCGGCTCCGGTTCGCCACAGCGTGGAGTACCGGGAGATCGGCAGCCCCCCGGTGAACGACGTGGCGGCGACTTCCGGGCATGGTGCCACAGGTCCCGGAGTGCAGGGTGTGGCGGCAGACGCCTGGCGCAGCGCGAAGGCCTGGAAGACCTCGAAGGATCCCGACCACGCCACCGGGAAGGCCCGCGTTGAGCACCTGTACGCGATCGCTGACGGCGAGGTCGTATCCGAGGAGGGCGACCCGAACTCATCTTCTGCCTGGACGAGTTCGGCCCGCACCTAATTCGCGATGGACCCCTGCGCCGAACCGGCGGTTGGCAGTGCGCGCGTGCGACCGGGGGCGAGGAGTCCAGGGCGCTCATCCGGCTCGGCCGGGAAGCGGCTGCCGCGGCGGTGACAGGTGACCAGGTGGGTGTCGACGAGACCGGTGGCCTCCATGAGGGCGTACATGCCGGTGGGGCCGACGAAGGTGAAGCCGTGGGCGCGCAGGGCCTTGGCGAAGGCCGCTGACTCGGGGCTGCTGGTGGGGATGTCGGCGTGCTGGCGGGGCTCGGGGGTGGTGGCCGGGCGGTGGGCAAGGACGAGTTGTTCGAGGCCGCCGCAGTCGTGGAGGCGCATGCGGACCACGGCGCGGGCGTTGGTGCGGGCGGCTTCGATCTTCTTCCGGTTGCGGATGATGCCCGGGTGGCTGGTGAGTTGCTCGATACGGGTGTCGGTGAACCGGGCGACGGTGTCGGGGTCGAAGCCGTCGAAGGCGTCGCGGAAGGCGGGGCGTTTGGCCAGGACCGTGCGCCAGCTCAGGCCGGCCTGGAAGACTTCGAGGCTGATGCGTTCGAACAGCTCCGCCTCGCCGGTGACGGGCAGTCCCCATTCGGTGTCGTGGTACTCGCGCAGCAGGTCGTCGGCGGCGGCCCACGGGCAGCGGGCCAGTCCGTCCGCGCCGATGACGGCGGTCACCGTGCCTCCTCGGGTTCGGTGAGGCCGGTGACGCGCATCGTGATGTTCAGCCGGCCGGATCCCAGGCCGCAGGCGGGGTCGGCGGTGCCTTCGTGGACCCTGGGAACGCCGTGGTAGACGTAGCGGGAGGGGCCGCCGAAGACGAACAGGTCGCCGGAGGCCAGTTCGATGTCCGTGTAGGGCCGGGTGCGGGTCTGCGTGTTGCCGACGCGGAAGACGCAGCTGTCGCCGATGGACAGGGATACCACGGGCGCCGAGGAGTGTTCGTCCTTGTCCTGGTGCATGCCGAGCCGGGCCTGCCCGTCGTAGAAGTTGATCAGTGCGGTGTCCGGGGTGTAGCCGGCCGCCGCCTGCTGGTCGCGGTACGCCTCGTGCACTGCGCGGCGGCCGAGGCGGACCATCCACGCGGGGAACGGGGCGACCTGTTCGCCGTTCACGTCGTCGGCGGTACGGGTGTAGCGGTAGGGCTGCCAGTGCCAGCCGATGCAGACGGTCCGTACGGACATGACGCCGCCGCGCGGGAGCCGGGTGTGGCGGATGGGGACCGGGCCGGTGGCCCAGGTGCGGCAGGCGGCGACCAGTTCACGCTGCTCGTCGAGGGTGAGCCAGCCCGGCACGTGCACCGCGCCGGGTGCGATCTCCATGGCGGGGCGGGGAATCAGCGCGCTCACCCGTTCGCCTCCGTCGTCGGGCGGAAGGTGTCCCATGCCTCGCGGACGTCCCAGGTGCCGCCGTCGGCGCTCGCGCCGCGCAGCCCGCTCAGGGTGCCGGGGCCGGCCAGCGCGGACAGGCGGGGGGTGTTCAGCGAGGCGAACGCCACGGTGCGGGCCGGCTCGAAGTCGGTGGACAGGCGCAGGCGGCGCGCGAGTTGGGCGAAGCCCGGCACGGAGGCGGCGATCACCCAGGCGTCGGGGGTCTGGGCGGTCAGCCGTTTGGCCGGACGCAGCCAGGACGCGGCCGTCTCCGGCCAGTCGACGACCGCGAGCACGCGTCCGCCGCGGGCCGTCCACGCGTCTTCGAACGCCTGGGCGGCCGCCCGGGAGGCGTCGTCGCGGCTGTGTCCGACCACGACCGTCCCGGTCCGCTGCCCCGGCCCCGGCCCCGCGAGCAGGCCGAGGAGCGAGGCGAGTTCGGCGTCGGTGTGCGGCCGGGGCACGGGCAGGTCGCCGGCGTGGGCGGCCAGATCGGCGGGGCTGATGAGGGACGAGCGGGACCCTACGTACCGTTCGGTGAGGGGGTTCATCGGGCGGTGCTTTCCTGTTCGGCTTTCCAGCGGGCGTAGTCGGTGGGCAGGCACACGGCGCAGGGCCGGTATCCGGCGGCGACGGCGGTGGCTTCGTCGGCGAAGAACACCCGGTGGGTGACGTAGTCGCCGCGGGCGATGGCACGCAGCGCGGACGGGCAGTCCAGCCGCCCGTACAGTCGGCCGCGGCGGTGTCCGCCGAGCGTGCCGGGTGTCGGGCTCCGGTAGGGCTGCCCGTCCGCGCCGCACAGGGTGTAGGTGCGTACGGGCTCGCCGCCTTCGGCCGGGGCGGGGGTCATGCGGCGTCGTGGAAGACGAGGCCGAGGGTGTGCCGTCGGCCGGAGCGGACGGTGCTCACGCCGTGTCGCATCGGCCCGTTCGACCAGCCGCGCTTGCTGGCCACCGGCCGGTCGCGGGTGGTGAAGACCAGGCCGTGGCCCCGGGGCAGGACGGTGGCCGAGCCGCGGGTCTGTGCCCGGGGCCGCTGCTCGGTCATCAGGAACTCCCCGCCGGTGAAGTCGGTGCCGGGGGCGTTGAGGCCGATGACGACCTGCAGGGGGAAGATCATGTCGCCGAACACGTCGCGGTGCAGGGCGTTCCAGTCGCCGGGCCCGTAGCGCAGAAGGATCTGGGCGGACTTGGTCTGCCCGGCCTCGTGGCACATCTCCAGCCACTCGGTCAGGGTGTCGGGCCAGGGTGCGGGCTTGCGCAGTTTGACGGCCCAGTCGCGTGCGATGGGCAGCAGGCGGGGGTAGATCGCCTCGCGCAGGTCACGCACGAGGTCGGGCAGGTCGTGGGTGAAGTAGCGGTACTGGCCGGAGCCGAAGCGGTGGCGGGCCATGTCCACGGTCGTACGGAAGCGGTCGGGCCGGTCGTAGAGGGCGGTGAGCTCGGCGCACTGGGCGGGTGTGACCAGAGGCCCGGTCAGGGCGTGGCCGTGTGCGTCGAGTTCGGCCGTCAGGGCGGCCCAGTCGTTCTGTGCGACCCGGCCGTCGACCGGGCCCGAGAGCCGAATGGTCTCGGTCATGACGGGGATTCCTTGCGTCGGTGGAGAGGCGGCGCTGCCCGGGTCCCGCCGTGCGTGAGCGGTCGGGGCCGATCGGGCAGGCCTGGTGGACGTCTTCGAGGTGTGGGAGCCGCTGCCTTGCGCTCCGGGGTGTTCAGATCAGGGCCGGCTGCAGGGCGCCTTCGTGGGTGAGCAGGTGCACCTTGCGCTCGACGCCTGCCGCATAGCCGCGCATCGCGCCGTCCGCGCCGATGACGCGGTGGCAGGGGCGGACCAGCAGCAGCGGGTTCGCGCCGATCGCCGCACCCACCGCCTGGGTCTGCGCGCGCGGCAGCCGAAGGCGGGCGGTCAGAGCGCCGTAGGTGGTCGTGGTGCCGTGCGGGATCTCCTCCAGCGCACGCCAGACGCGCTGCTGGAAGTCTGTTCCGCCGGGGGTGAACGGGATGTCGAAGCGGGTGGGTTCGCCCGCCCAGTACGCCTCCAGCCGGCGGATGACGTCCGCGAACGGCTCTGCGGTGTACCGCCATCCGGGGCGCGGGGCAGGGGCGTTCTTCTGCCCGGGCATGGACAACGAGGTCAGGGTGAACCCGTCGGCGCCGTCCTCGCCCACCAGCAGCAGGTCGCCCAGCGGGCTCGTGATCGTCGTGCAGGCGATCATCGTCGCCTCCTTCTCGTCAGTTTTCGCTCCACCGTCAACTGTGGTGTCCGGCGGTCCCGATTGCTGGCGGATATCGGACGTCACGCTGCGGGGTGCGGTGCCGGTCCGCCGCCGTGCTCCAGAAGTGGTGCATGGCGTAGGTGCGCCAGGGGCGCCAGCGCTCGGCGTCGACCGGGTCGGCGCCCGCCCGTCGCATGCCGGCCTGGACGGCGACGTCGCCGGTGAGCAGGACGTCGGGGTCGCCCAACGCCCGCATGCGGATGTAGCCGGCCGTCCAGGGGCCGATGCCGCGCAGGCCCAGCAGCTTCTTCTCGGTCTCGTCGCGGTCCGCGCCCGCGTCCAGGCACACCGCGCCCTCCGCGAGTGCGGCGGCGACGGTGCGCACGGTCCTGCGGCGGGAGTCGGGCATGCCGAGCTCGGCCAGGGACGCTTCCGCGAGGTCGTCCGCGCCGGGGAACACATGGGTGAGGCCGCCGTCCGGCAGGGGAAGCGGCCGGCCGTAGGCGGTCACCAGCGCCTTGCCGAGTTTCCGTCCGGCGGCGACGGAGACCTGCTGGCCCAGTACGGCGCGGATCGCCAGCTCGTGCGGGTCGGCCGCCCCCGGGGCGCGCAGCCCGCGCCGGGCCTGGACGAGCGGGGCCAGTGCCGGGTCGGCGCCGAGCCGCTCGGTGACCGCGTACGGGTCGGCGTCCAGGTCGAACAGGCGGCGGATGCGCTGTGTGGCGGTGGTCAGGTCCCGCAGGTCGCCCAGGTGCAGGCGGCACTCCAGCCAGCCGTCGCCGAGCTTCTCGCCGACCTCGACGACTCCGGGGCCGTGCGGCAGGCGCAGGGTGCGCCGGTAGGTGCGCCTGCCCGCTCCGCCGGTGATCTCCTCTATGCCGTCCAGGGCGCGGGCGGCGAGGTAGTCGAAGACCTCGGCCGCGTCGTAGGGGCGGCGGTGGGCCAGCCGCAGCGGTATGCCCGCCGCACCGCCGGCGCTGCCGACGGAGCCGTAGCGGGAGGTGCGGCCCGGCCGGGCCGCACGCAGCTCGCTGGGGGTGACGGCGTAGATCTCGCGGATGGTGTCGTTGAACTGCCGTACGCTCGCGAACCCGGCCGCGAAGGCGATCTCGGTGGCCTGCAGGGACGTGGTCTGCAGCAGGATACGCGCGGTGTGCGCACGCTGGGCGCGGGCGAGTGCGATCGGGCCGGCGCCGAGTTCGGCGTTCAGCTGGCGCTGCACCTGCCGGGCGCTGTAGCCCAGGCGTGCGGCCAGCCCGGCGACGCCCTCCCGGTCCACGACGCCGTCGCCGATCAGCCGCACGGCGCGGCCCACCACGTCCGCCCGCGTGTTCCAGGCGGCGGAACCGGGCACCGCGTCCGGGCGGCAGCGCCGGCAGGCGCGGAAGCCCGAATGCTGGGCGGCCGCCGCCGTGGGGAAGAAGCACACGTTGCGCCGCTTCGGTGTGGTCGCGGGGCAGCTGGGCCGGCAGTAGATCCCGGTCGTGGAGACGGCGAAGAAGAACTCGCCGTCGAAGCGGGAATCGCGGCTGCACACAGCCTCGTACATGCTGTCGTCGCTGGTCACCCTCCCAGGGTGCGGCAGCCCACCCCCGGGTGCTGGCGGAAAACGGACGCCGAGCTCCCCGCAGGGCGCCCGCTTCCTCTCCGGTGCGCCGGGGACAGGTCAGCGGGCGTTGTGGAAGATGAGCCCGAGAGTGGTGCGCCGCCCGGACTCGACGGCGTTCGTTCCGTGGCGCATCGGATGGCGGCGGAAGCCGTTCCCGTCACGGAACAACCGGTGCCGCACGGGAAAGATCATTCCCTGGCCGAGTCCGGGTTTGACCACGATCGCGCGGGACTGGAGGCGGGGGCGCTGCTCGACGAAGACGTTCTCGCCACCGGTGAAGTCCTCGCCGGGCTGGTTGAGCATGACCGCGATCTGCAGCGGGAAGACGATGTCGCCGTAGATGTCCTGGTGCAGGCACGCGTAGTCACCGGGGCCGTACTGGAGGAGCAGCGGCGTGGAACGGCGCTGCCCGTGGTCCGCGCATTCGGCCAGCAGTTCCTCCAGGGAGAGCGGGAAGGTGCGTTCGCCCAGCTGCGGCGCCCACTGGTTGGCCATCCACGCCATCGGCGGGTAGAGCCGCTCCCGCAGGGTCTGGACCAGCGGCACGGTGGCGGGGTCGGCGTAGTACTTGTAGGTGCCGCGGCCGAACTGATGGCGCTGCATGACGACCGTGGAGCGGAACAGGCCGGGTTCCTCGAAGGTGTCGATGATCTCCTGGCACTGCGCGCGCGACAGCAGCGGCGGGGTGAGGGCCACGCCCTCCTCGTTCAGCTGGGCGTACAGCTGGTGCCAGTCCAGTGCGCCGAGCCCGGGCAGGTCGTCCGTCGCGGGGACGCGCGGCGGCTGCTCGGCCGGTGCGGCGGAAGGGAACAGGGTGTCGGCGGCATAGGTGAACCGGTTCATGAGGGAGTCTCTCGTCGATCTGTAGCGCCGGTGCGGGTCTGCGCACCTCCTCGGCCGGGGGACGTTCGCCCGCTCGGCCAGGGCGGGGCGTTCGCCCGCGCCGTCACCGATCGTCGCGCCCCACCCGGCCGGGGGCTGGCGGCATTCGGACGTCGCGTTCACCCGGAGCGGCTTCCGGGTGGGGCGCGGACCGTCCCGGTACGGCGTTTCCGGCGTTCAGGCGGGGAGCGTCAGCGCGGCGGTGACCGCGGCCGGGTCCCAGTAGAAGGGGCGGATCTCGGCGATGCGGCCGTCCCGCACCGTCATCTCCTGCACGATCCGGGTGTGCAGTTCGCGGCCCGTCGCCCGGGCCACGAAGCGGACGTGATTGGTCACGACGACGTCCTGTCCGTCCACGAAGCAGCGCTGGTCCAGGAACTCCATGGTCCGCCACGCCTCCCCCATGACGGCCAGGAACCTCTCGATCCCCTCCGGGCCCTGCCAGACCCCGGAGTACGGCAGACCGGGCGCCTGGTGCAGCGTCACGTCCGGGGCCAGGCACGCGGCGACCTCGTCGAAACTCGCCGCACCGGGTCCGCCCGCTTCCACGTAGGCGGCTTCGGCGGCGTAGAAGCGCTCAAGGGTCTCGGTCGTGCTGGTCTCGCGTGTCATCATCGTCTCTCCCGGGTCTCACGGCGGTCCAGGTGCGGCCGCCGGAAGGCCAACGAGAGGCGATAAGTCCCGGTTACGACGGTTCAGGGATGAACGTTCCGGTGTACTTCGAGTGTCACGGTGGAGCGGTTGAGCGTGATGTAGTGCAGACCCGGCGCCCCCTCCCCCAGCAGGCGTTCGGCCAGTGCGGTGGCGTGCTCGACACCGATGCGCCGGCCGTCGGCCGGACGGTCGCGGGCCTCGTGCAGCCGCTGCGCGAGACCGGTGGGGACGGTTGCGTCGGAGAGCTCCGCGAACCGGCTGATCTGCCGTACGTCCGTGGCCGGCATGATCTCCGGGATGATCGGGATGTCGCACCCGGCCCGTAGAACACGGTCCCGGAGCCGCAGGTAGTCCTCCGCGTCGAAGAACATCTGGGTGATGGCGAAGTCGGCGCCGGCCCGGCACTTGGCGACGAAGTGCCGGATCTCGCTCTCCCAGTCCGGTGAGCGCGGATGGCGTTCGGGGAAGGCGGCCACGCCGATCCCGAAGTCGCCCAGCCCCCGGACGAGTCCGACCAGTTCGCGGGCATAGGTCAGCCCGTCGGGGTGCGGGGTCCAGAGCTTGCGGGGGCCGCCGGGCGGATCCCCGCGCAGCGCCAGGACGTCGCGTACGCCCGCGTCCGCGTACTGGCCGATGATGTGGCGCAGTTCGGCCACCGAGTGGCCCACCGCGGTCAGGTGGGCCACCGGCCGCAGCGAGGTCTCGGCGGCGATGCGCCGGGTCACCTCGACGGTGCGCTCGCGCGAGGACCCCCCTGCTCCGTAGGTGACCGAGACGAAGGAGGGGGCCAGCGCCTCCACCCGCCGGATCGCCTCCCACAGGGTCTTGTACCCGGCCTCGGTCCTGGGCGGGAAGAACTCGAACGAGAAGGTCCGCTGCCCGGCGGCCAGTTGGTCGCGCACCGACGCGGCACCGCGTGGGCGCGGGCGGTGGGGCTGGGTCGGGAGTACGGTCACGGCAGGTCCGCGAGGAGTGGTTCCAGGGCGGCCGCAGTGCCCGGGCCGTAGGTCTCGGTGATCCGGCGGCGCATCTCGTCCGGCACGATCTTGTACTCCTGTGTGCCCACCGATTCCAGGACCGTGGTGGCCAGCGCGCAGCCGAGCCGGACGGCCTGCTCGATCGGGACGCCCTGGGTCACCGCGGCCAGGAACCCCGCCCGCAGCCCGTCGCCGACGCCGGTCGGATCGGCCGGTCCGCGCGTGGGCAGGGCCGGGACGCGGCGGACGGGTGCGGAGCGTTCCAGGATCTCGGCGCCTTCGGCGCCCCGCGTGCGGATCCAGGTGCCGACCCGGTCCAGGACGTCCGTCATCGTCCATCCGGACCGTTCGAGCAGCAGCGCGGACTCGTACTCGTTGGTGAACAGGTAGCGGGCTCCGCTGACCAGCGTCCGGGTCTGTTCGCGGTCGAGGCGGGCAAGTTGCTGGGAGGGATCGGCGGCGAAGGGGACCCCCAGTCCGGCGCACTCGTGGGTGTGGCGGAGCATGGCCTCGGGGTCGTCCGGGGCGATCAGCACCAGGTCGAAGGGGCCCGTGCGCCGTGCGGTGTCGCTGAGGGAGATGGTCCGGGCCTCCGCCATCGCCCCGGCGTAGAACGTGGCGATCTGGTTGTGCTCGGCATCCGTGGTGCACATGAACCGGGCGGTGTGCAGGGTCTCGCTCAGGTGCACGGCCCGGGTGTCGACGCCGTTGTTGACCAGCCATGCGGCGTAGTCGGCGAAGTCGTGGCCGGCCGCGCCGATCAGGACGGGGGTGAGGTTCAGCCGGGCCAGCCCGATCGCGATGTTGGCGGCGACGCCGCCGCGGCGCACGTCGAGGGTGTCGGCGAGGAACGACAGGGACACGTGGTCGAGCCGGCCGGGGATGAGCTGGTCGGTGAAGCGTCCGGGGAAGACGGCCAGGTGGTCGGTGGCGATCGAGCCGGTGACGGCGATGCGCACGGCGGGGCTCCTTGTCGGCATGTCGGTCACAGGCCCGCGGCGGTCCTGAGCTGTGCGGCACGGTCCGTGCGTTCCCAGGTGAAGTCGGGCAGTTCGCGGCCGAAGTGGCCGTAGGCGGCGGTCTGGGCGTAGATCGGGCGGAGCAGGTCGAGGTCGCGGATGATCGCGGCCGGGCGCAGGTCGAAGACCTCCGCGATGGCCCGCTCGATGCGTTCCTGGGCCACGGTGGCGGTGCCGAAGGTCTCCAGGAACAGGCCGACCGGGCGGGCCTTGCCGATGGCGTACGCGACCTGGACCTCGCAGCGGGTCGCGAGTCCGGCGGCCACGACGTTCTTGGCGACCCAGCGCGTCGCGTACGCCGCCGAGCGGTCGACCTTGGAGGGGTCCTTGCCGGAGAAGGCGCCGCCGCCGTGCCGGGCCATGCCGCCGTACGTGTCGATGATGATCTTCCTGCCGGTGAGGCCGGCGTCCCCCATGGGGCCGCCGATCTCGAACCTCCCGGTCGGGTTCACCAGGAGCCGGTATCCGCCGGTGTCCAGCTTGATGCCCTCGTCCTCCAGTTGGGCCAGGACGTGGTCCACCACGTACTCGCGCACGTCGGGTGCGAGGAGCGCGTCCAGGTCGGTGTCGGGTGCGTGCTGCGAGGAGACCACGACCGTGTCCAGGCGCACCGGCCGGCTGTCCTGGTACTCGATGGTCACCTGGGTCTTGCCGTCCGGGCGCAGGTACGGCATGACGCCGTCCCGGCGTACGGCGGTGAGGCGGTGGGCCAGCCGGTGTGCCAGGTCGATCGGCAGGGGCATCAACGTGGGGGTCTCGTCGGTGGCGTAGCCGAACATGAGCCCCTGGTCGCCGGCTCCCTGCCGGTCGAGGGCGTCGTGCCCGCTACGGTCGCGGGACTCGTACGCCTCCTCGACCCCTTGGGCGATGTCGGGCGACTGGCTGCCCAGGGAGACGGACACCCCGCACGACGCTCCGTCGAATCCCTTGGCCGACGAGTCGTAGCCGATCGCCAGGACGGTGTCGCGGACCAGTTGGGCGATCGGTGCGTACGCCGTGGTGGTGACCTCGCCGGCGATGTGCACCTGTCCGGTGGTGATCATGGTTTCGACGGCGACGCGGGAGGCGGGGTCCCCGCGGAGCAGGGCGTCGAGGATCGCGTCGCTGATCCGGTCGGCGATCTTGTCCGGGTGGCCCTCGGTGACGGACTCCGAGGTGAAGAGGCGACGGGACATCACGGCTCCTGGGAGTGAGGGGGACGCGGTGCGGGCTCGGCGAGCGCGCGGGCCACGAGGGCGGGGGCGCCCCCGGTGTAGGCGGTGGGGTCGAGGAGGTGCGCCAGTTCGTCCGGGGTGAGGTGGGCGCTCACCTCGGGCCGGGAGCCCAGCACCTCGGCGAGGGGGCGGCCCTCCTGCTCGGCGGTGAGGGAGGCGTCGGTCAGCAGCTGCTTCGCGGACACGCGGCCCAGGGAGGGTGTGAGGGCGGCGGCGAGGCGTTCGGTGGCGATCCGGCTGCCGGTGAGGCCGAGGTTCTCCCGCATGCGGCGGGGGTTCGGGGTGAGTCCCTCGGCCAGTTCGGCGGCGGTCGACGCGGCCCCGCCGGTGAGGCGCAGGGCCTCGCGCAGCAGCAGCCACTCGGCGTGCCAGACCCCGGCCGACCGCTCGTCCTCGGTGACCATGCACTGCGTCAGCGCCTGGGCCAGGGCGGGGACCTGGAGGGACGCGCTGCGGACGAGCGTGGAGAGCACGGGGTTGCGTTTGTGGGGCATCGCCGACGAGCTGCCGCGCCCCTGTGCGGCGGGCTCGGACACCTCGGCGATCTCCGTGCGCGACAGCACCAGGGCGTCGGCGGCCAGTTTGCCGAGGGCACCCGTGGTGAGGGCCAGTGCCGCGGCGGTGTCGGCGATCGGTGTCCGCAGGGCGTGCCACGGCAGGCGCGGCCGGGCGAGGCCGGTCTCGGCCGCGTAGGCGTCCACGAGCCGGTCCTGGTAGTCGTGGGGCGGCGGGGTCCGTGGGGTCGGGCGTGCGAACTCCAGGTATCCGCCGAGTGTTCCGGCGGCGCCGCCCAGGGAGACGGGCAGGGTGTTCCGGGCGGCCGAGGTCCGGTCCGCGGCGTCCAGGACGAGCTGTCGCCAGCCGGCGGCCTTCAGGCCGAACGTGGTGGGCACCGCGTGCAGGGCGAGCGTGCGGCCCGCCATGGCGGTGTCGTGGTGGTCGGCGGCCAGGCGGGCCAGGGCGTCGGCGGTCCGGTTCAGGTCGGCGAGTACGAGGCCCAGCGCACGGTGGGTCATGAGCATCGTGCCGGTGTCGAGGACGTCCTGACTCGTCGAGCCCCGGTGCACGTACTCGGCCGCCGCCGGGTCCTCGGCCGCGACCGCCCGGCCCAGCGCGCCCACGAGGCCCACGACCGGGTTGGCCGTCTCCCTCGCCCGGACGGCCAGGTCCCGCAGGTCGAACCGTTCGGCGCGGGCGGCCCGGGTGATGGCGTCGGCCGCTTCGGCAGGGACGGTGCCGAGCCGTGCCTGGGCGCGGGCCAGAGCGGCCTCGGCGTCCAGCATGGCCTGCAGCCACGCCTGTTCGCCGGTGGCCCGCTCGACCGCCGTTCCCACTCTGACCGGGGAGAAGAGGCCCGCGTCCGGGCCCCCGTCCCACGGGGCGCCGCCGTTGTTCCGGGTCATGTGGTCGTCTCCAGACGGTCGGGTGCGGGCGCGGGTTCGGCCGGGGGGAGGCGGAGCACCGCACGGGCGATCGCGTCGGAGTCGCCGAGGATCACCGAGTTGGCTCCGGGGCGGATGCCGGCGGCGGTGACCCAGTGCACCGATTCGGTGGGGACGCCGTAGGCGAAGCGCCGGGGGTGGGCCCGGCCGTGGACGTCCACGATGTGGTAGGGGCGTGGGGTGACGGCCAGTCCACCGGATTCGAAGACGGAGCCGCGGGAGTCGTCCAGGCGGTAGGGGACCGCCTGTCCGGTGCTGAGGAGGTACCGCAGCAGGGCGTCGGCGGTCTGCCGGACGTCGGGCTCCGGCAGCCGGGCCTCGATGAGTGCGGACGCCCGCACCGGGTCCGCGGTGACCTGGGGCGACGCGGCGACGAAGGCGCCGTGGTCCCCTTCCCGTTCCAGTGCGAACTCCGTTCCGGGGCCCAGGAGTTGGACGACTCCGGCCTCTATCAGCGCGGCCAGTTCCTCGATCCGGGACGCGGGCGGGCCGATGGACAGGAAGGCGTTGAGCGGCGTGTACCAGCCCTTGAGTTCGTCGCGGTAGGAGTTGCCCTCGATCCCTCCGTGGTCGACCGCCAGCCGTATCTCGTTGCGCAGGTCGCGCAGCACGTCGAGGGCCGCCTTGAGCGGTCCGTTGACGTTCCCGTTCCGTGCTTCGCGGACGTCCTCGGCCAGGTAGTCGAGCAGCCAGCGTTGGAAGTCGGCCCGGTCGGCGAAGAGGCGGCCTCCGGTGGGCTGCTGGAGCCGGTCCCAGTCCCAGCGCTCCTCCTCGGTGATGCCGTGTGCCCGCAGGACCGCGTCCTGTTGCCCCGGGGTGTCGGCGGCGAGGTACTCGGCGGCGAAGTCCGCTGCCCGGATCTCGTGCCGGGACCGCAGCACCGTCTCGTAGTAGACGCTCTCGACCTCCCTCGCGATGAGGGGCCACAGGTCGGTGGCGAATTGCGCGCGGTCCCCGTCCTGGCCGCGGCGTCGCAGCCTCTCGATGGTCCGCGGTGTCAGCAGCCTGGGCTCGTGCCGGCCGTACGCGCCCTTCTCGTTCTCGCCGCGGGCGTGGTACGGGATGCCGCGCCGGGAACCCGCGTGGATCAGGGGCTCCCGTCCGGACGGGAGGTACACCAGCCGGCCGGAACGCCGGACGAACGTGCCTCCCCGCCCCCTGGTGAGCAGCGCCACCTGGTCGAAGAAGTTGAGTCCGAGTCCGCGGATGAGGACGGTGCGGCCCGGCTCGATGCACGACAGGTCGAGGTCGGCCGGGTTGGCCGGACGCACGTACGTCAGGCCCAGGCGCGCGGCGGCGCGGGACCAGTCCGACTCGCGTGCGCTGGGCAGTTCGGGCAGGTGCCCGAGGGCCAGCACCACGGCGTCGAGACCGGCCAGCCGGGTGCCGTCCGCGAGGGACAGCACCTGTCCCGCGCCGGAGCGGGACACCCCGTCCCGCAGGGCGACGGCGCGGGTGGCGTGTTCGACGATGTGGCAGTGGGCCGGTGCCCGCTCGCGGATGCGCCGGTAGGCGTCGACCAGGTAGCGGCCGTAGAACGCGCGAGTGGGGTAGCCGTCCGGGTGCAGGGCCGTCGCCTCGGTGTACGTCGCCTCGCCGAACGCGTCGGGCCCGGCGGGCAGCACGACGGTGCGCGCCCATTCGTAGAGGTTGGGGCCCGGCTCGACCGGGCCCGCCATGTCGACCGTCTCGTCGGTGAACACGGTCACCTGGGACGCCACCGTGTTCATGAGGAGCAGCCGTGACTGGCTGGTGCGCCACACCCGCCCCGCGCCCGGCCGGTAGGGGTCCACGAGGTGCACGGTCAGCCGGTCGTGCCGTCCGGGTGCGCGTTCGTTGGCGCAGATCCGTTCCAGCACGGACAGGCCGCGCGGTCCCGCCCCGACGATGGCGATCTCCAGGTTCCTGTCGCTCACCGGGGCCCCCGTGTACCGGTGACGAGCGCCACCAGGGCGTCCGGGTCCTCCGGCAGCCGGTCGCCGCGCCAGGCGACGTGCTGGTCGGGCCGGATCAGCACGAGGTCGCGCTGGTAGAGGTCGCGCGCCGCGTCATGGTCGACGTCCAGCACGGTCAGCGGCATCCCGTGGGCCTGGGCGGCGGCCTCCAACGGCTTGCCGGTCGGTGCCCGTCCTCCCAGCCTGAGCAGGGTGAAGCCCGGGCCGAGCCGGTCGAACAGGGAGCTGCCCGGACCGTGCCAGGTGTCCAGCCACAGGTGTGGGGCGCGGCCTCCCGGCACGCTGGACGGTGTGTACGTCCCCCAGGAGTCCGCGGGCGGTGTCCCGTCCTGCGCGATGACGGGTGATCCGTCGTAGCGGGCGCCGAGCTGGACGCCGAGCGAGTGGGTCCGCTCTCCGTAGCAGCGCAGTTGGTCGCCGACGCGTGCCCGTGCGGCCTCGCCCTCCGGGCCGGGGAGTTCCAGTTCGGCGGGGCGTTCGACGGTTCCGAGCCCCGCGTTGAGTTCCCGGGCGGCCGTCGTGTTGCGCCGGGCGGTCGGCCTTCGCTCGGCCTCGTAGCTCGCGAGGAGGGCGGGGCCGCCCCAGCCGGCCAGGATGCCCGCCAGTTTCCAGGCGAGGTTGGCGGCGTCGTCCACTCCGGTGTTCATGCCGAACCCGCCGTTCGGCGTGAACAGGTGTGCCGCGTCACCGGCCAGCAGGATGCGGCCGACGGTGAACCGCTCGGCGACCAGGGCCACACCGGGGGTCCACGGCCGTCGGCCGAGGACCTCGACGGGCAGCGGCATCCCCGCGCCCCGGCGCACCAGGTCCGCGATGTC
The DNA here is from genome assembly GCF_042734825.1 of Kitasatospora sp. NPDC059648. NCBI lineage: Bacteria > Bacillati > Actinomycetota > Actinomycetes > Kitasatosporales > Streptomycetaceae > Kitasatospora > Kitasatospora sp. NPDC059648. The sequence goes on from NZ_JBHWDU010000042.1 coordinate 39,805, forward strand.
GTCCGCCCCCGCGTCCGGTGCCACGGAGCTGGTCAGCAGGAAGAACTCGTCCGCCCCGTTGAGGGAGATCAGGTTCATGACCAGCTCGCTGTTGAGGGACCAGTAGCTCCAGGCGCGGCGGCCGGTCATCACGTCCCGGTGGAACGTGGGCAGGCGCAGGTGCGCCGCCGTCGCCTGGCGGCCCAGCACCTCCTGGTCCAGGGCTCCCTCTCCGTCGTAGCGCACGCCGAGGGAGCGGCGCACGAGGCCGCGGCCTCCGTCGCAGCCCACCGCGAAGCGGGCGGTCCAGTGCTCGGGAGGGCCGTCCGCGGGCCGTGCCCACAGGGTGACCTGCTCGGCGTCCTGCTTGAGGTCGGTGACCCGGCGTCCGAGGCGAAGGGTGATGTTCGGCCGGGTGCGGACGTACTCGTACAGGAACCGCTCGACGTACATCTGGTTCGCGCGGTGCACCGGCTCCGGTGTCTGGTCGGTGGCCGGTGCCACGGAGGTCTGCCGCATCCTGCGGGCGCGGGAGGCCAGCTTGAGCCGGGAGAGTTCGGTGCCGGAGTAGCGGGTGAAGTAGGCGATGTCGGCGGGGTGTTCGGCGGGCAGCCCCAGGGCCCGGATCGGCGCGGAGATGCCCAGGCTGCGGTAGTGCTCCATGGTGCGCGCGTTGTGGGTGTTTCCCCGGGGGGCGTCGTAGGGGGTCTCCGCCTCGTCGAACACGACGCTGCGCACCCCGTGCCGGTCGAGGAACAGGGCGAGCATGATGCCGACCGGTCCACCGCCGACGATCGCGACGGGCGTGTGCTGGGTCCGTTGCATCTAGCGGCCCTCCGGTCGGCCCAGGCCCAGGCCCACGCGCAGCGCCGCTTCGAGTGCCGGCGACGGGTCGGGGCAGCGGGTCAGATGGCGGGCGAGGACGAATCCGTCCGGGCGTACGACGACGACTCCGTCGTCGTCGTGGCCGCGCAGGCGGGTCCATGCGCCGTCGGTGTCCTGGAGTGCGCCGTCGGGTCCGACGTCGTACGCGTCGATGCGCAGGTCCAGTCGTGCGGCGAGGTCCTGCGCGGCCCGCAGCCACGCGTCGCCGCGCGCGCCCGCGAGCAGCAGGAACGAGCCGGGGGCGGTGTGCAGTCGATGGGTGGCCACCCGCTGGTCGCGGTGGCGCAGCCAGGCGTGCGGGAGGCGGGCGCCCGGCCGGGCGGTCTGCCGGTATTCGAGGCCCAGGGGGTCGGTGGGCGGGGGCGGGGTCCTGTCGGGGACCACGAATCCGGCGTCCCCGTACTCGTAGCCCATCTCCAGGCCGAGGTGGGCCGTCGTGATGCGGTTCGTGTCGAAGTACTCGCGCAGCACGGTGCGTCGGGTCTCGCCGTCCGGCGTGTCCGAGAACAGCGCGGTCATCTGTGCCCGGTTCCACTCGGGGCGGGCTCCTTGGATCACGCCGGTCGCGGCGGTGAACGCGATCTGGTTGAAGAGGGAGTACACCGCGCGTTCGACCACGCGTTGTGCCACGGGCCGGCGCTCGGCCTCGTAGCTGTCGAGGAGTGCCTCGCCCGCCGTTCCGGCGAGGACGTGCGCGAGCTTCCAGGCGAGGTTGTGCGCGTCCTGGATCCCGGTGTTCAGTCCCAGGGCCCCGGAGGGCGGATGGCGGTGGGCGGCGTCGCCGACGAGGAAGACGCGGCCCGTGCGGAACCGCTGCGCGACGGTGCCCTCGACGGGCCAGCGGCTGATGCTCTCGACGTCCATGGGGTGGTCGTCCGGGAGTTTGAGGGTGCGGCGCACCATCTTGATGACGGTCTCGTCGTCGAGGTCGGCGGCCCCCGGGGTGCCCGGGGCCCTGGAGAACATGAGGGTCCACTCCTGGGAGTGCCGTCCCCAGTGGTCCGGGCCCATGGGGACGACGCCGCAGTGTTCGAGGGTCCCGTCGTCGGAGAGGCTGGAGACGCGGTTGACGACGGCGTCGTCGTACGGGATGAACGGTGAGAAGTCCGCCCGGACGTGGAGGTTGATCCATTCCAGGAACGTCGGGGTGCCCTCCATCGGGATGCCCCGCAGCCGCCCGATGGTCTTGCCGCCGTCCGCCGCGATCACGTAGGAGGCGCGCACGCGGAAGGTCCGCTCGTCCCTGCTGCTCCGGTCGAGGACGGTCGCGGTGACCCCGGTCGTGTCCTCGTCCAGGTCCAGGAGTTCGTGGTGGAAGAGCAGCGAGCCGGGGGCCCGCTGTTCGGCGTGGCGGCGCAGCAGGGGTTCCAGCCAGCGCTGGCCGAGGTTGGCGTGCGGTTGTGCGGAGGCCGCGGCGTACCGTGCGGCCAGGTCGCCGCCGCCGTAGGCGCTCGTGCGGTACAGGACCTTGCGGTCGTAGGGTGCGTCGCCGCCCAGGCTCGACAGCCAGACCATGGCGCCGCAGTTCTCCGGTGGCGCGCCCTCGCGGTAGACGTCCTCGGCGACCTTGTGGTGGGCGAGGATTTCCATGGTCCGGGCGTTGAGGATGTGTGCCTTGGGCTGCACGGACGTCGAGGGGTGGCGCTCCACGAGGAGTGATTCGACGCCGAGGTCGGACAGCGCCAGCGAGGCGGTCAGTCCGGATCCGCCGCCGCCCACGATCAGTACGGGGACCTGTCGCTCGATGTCCCCGTCGGCCTGCGGGGTGCTCATTTGTCCTCCTCGGCCGGTCCGATGACCAGCAGGCTGGTCTCCAGTGCGAGTGCGTGTACGGAGCGCAGGCGCAGGCCGGCGCCTTCCAGCAGGCTGCGGTAGCCGTCGAGGGTGCGTTCGCGGCCGCCGGCGGCCATGAGCAGGTGCAGGTCCCACAGCAGCGGAAGCAGTTCCTGGTCTCCTGCGGGGTCGGGGATCACCCGCTCCACGACGAGCAGCCGGGCCGTCGGCGGCATCGCCTCGCGCAGCACCTTGAGCAGCCGTACGCAGGAGGCGTCGTCCCAGTCCTGGAGCACCCGTGAGAGCAGGTAGACGTCCGCTCCTCCGGGCACGTTCTCGAAGAGGTCGCCCGCCACGGTGTCGTAGCGGTCGGCTCCGAGGACGCTGCCGAGGGCGGCCTCGGCGACCGGGATGACGTGCGGGAGGTCGAAGAGCACCCCGTGCAGCCCGGGGTGGGCCTGCAGCACGGTCGAGAGCAGGGCGCCCGCGCCGCCCGCCACGTCGACGACGGTGCGGGCGGACGAGAAGTCGTGGGCGGCCGCGACGTCCTGGAAGAAGACGTTCCCGGCGTTCATGGCGCGTTGGAACCGGACGGCGGCCTCGGGGTCGCTCGCGAGGTGGGTGCGCAGTGGTGTGCCGAACGCGTGCTGGAATCCCGAGGTGCCGGTGCGGACCGCGTCCACGACGGCGCCCCACGCGCGGTGGAACTCCTGTCCGTAGACGACCGCCATGTCGCGCATGGACCGGTCGTGATCGGTCCGCAGGAGGTCGCCTGCCGGAGTGAGCCGGTAGCCGGAGTCGCCTCCCCCGTCGAAGAAGCCCATGGCCGTCAGCAGCCGCATGAGTCGTTCGACGGCGTCCTCGTCGCAGTCGGTCGCGGCGGCCAGCGCCGTGGTGGTCGTGTGTCCTGCCTGGATGTGGTCGGGTAGGCGCAGTACGGCGGCCGCATGCAGCGCCTGGGCCTGCCAGGCGCCGGTGAGGACGTCCACCACGCGGCGCGCGGGAAGCGCGTCGGCCATGTCTCGTGCCTTTCGCTGTCCGGTCGTCTCTTGGGGTGCGGATGCGTTGTGCTAGTCGGCGCGTGTGGACGCCGGTTCGGGGAGGCCGGGAAGGGTGTGCGTGTGGGCGGCCCCCGGCCGGGCGGGCTCGCCGAGCATGTGGCGGTGGGTCTCGCGCAGGCTGCGCTTGAGGACCTTTCCGGTCGGGCCGACGGGCAGCTCGTCGCGGTGGGCGGCGATGATCAGGGCGTCGAGGGTGCGCAGGCCCTTCTTGCGCAGATCGGCGTTGCACGCCTGGAGGAGGTCCTCCGGCGAGCGCCGCACGTCGTCCCGGTACAGGACCACCGCGGCCGGCACGTGGAAACCCGGCCGGTCCGGGTCCTCGACGGCGACGACGGCGGTGTCCAGGGCCTGGGTCGTGAGCAGGACCCGCTCCTCCAGGGGCAGGCTGTGCACGGGACCGTCGACCGTGTGGATCACGTCCGGTGTGCGGTCGAGGTGGTACCAGCGGCCGTCGGGGTCCCGCCGCACGATGTCCCCGGTGAGGAAGTAGCCGTTGCTCAGCGACTGTTGGCTCAGGTCCGGGTCGTCCCAGTAGCCCGGTGTGACGCTGGGTGTGCGCACCCCGAGGAGTCCGGCCTCCCCGTCGGGCAGGACGTTGCCGTGCTCGTCGAGGACGGCGGCGTCCCGCACCGCCTTGATGGGGTGGCCGATGAGCCGGTCGTAGTCGGTGCTCTGCTGGGTGTGGACGGTGCGGAAGAGCACCATGCCCATCTCGGACGAGCCGAGGCCGTCGATGTAGCGGGATCCCGCGAGACGTTTGCGGCCCTCGCGCCGCGCGCCGAGTGCGGTGAGCGGGCGGATGTGCCGTTCGTGCGAGGCGTCGCCCATTCCGTTCCAGGAGTGGATGGACTGGGCGGCGTACGGCGTGACGCGCGTGACGTCGATCTCGGCCAGCGTCAGGGGGAATCCCAGGACGAAGGTCGGGCGGAACCGGTTGATCGCGCGGGTCAGCAGTTCCCCGTCGGCGCCGTCGAGCACGAGGGTGGGGATGCCGAGGAGCAGTGCCATGGTCAGGTAGCTGATGCCGGCCGAGTGGCTGTGCGGCAGCGCGGTGAGCATCCGGTCGGAGCGCTGCGAGGGAAAGGTCCACAGGCGGCCGCGCTTGCCGTCGAAGAACGAGGCGTGGGTGAAGACGGGGGCCTTGGGGCGGCCGGTGGTACCGGAGGAGTGGGAGATCATCACGAGGTCGTCGCGCCGGTGCCGGTGCGGGAAGCCCGGCAGTGGTCCGCTCGGGCGGGGCGCGGTCTCGTGGAGCAGGCGGATGTCCTCGGTGAGGATCTTCTTGGCGTCGGCGTTCGCGGACCGGTCCCACGCGCGGGTGCAGCCCGCGAGCAGGTCGGCGTCGGCGACCAGGACGGTGACACGGGTGCGGACGAAGTAGTCGGCGGCGGTGGGCAGCGCCATGTTGGGGTTGCAGTGGACGGCGACCGCGCCGAGGCTCGTGACCGCGATGTGGTGCAGGAGGCCGTACAGCCCGTTGCGGGTGAGGATTCCGACGTGCGTGTGGGGCAGTACGCCGTGGCTGCGGTACCAGTGGGCGTACCGGACGACGATGCGTCGCATGTCGTCGAGGGAGACACCGGGCAGCTCGCCCTCGTCCCAGTGGTCGGAGGTGACGTCCGGGTGGAACAGCAGCGGCCGGTCCCGGTCGTCGGCCACCTGCCAGGCGTGCCAGAAGAAGTTGCCCGCTCCGAGCTGCCGGTCGGCCGTCAGCCGCAGGCGCTGCACGGTGGACCTGTGCGTCCCGAGGATGTTCATGGGGTGTCTCTCCTACGTCGGCTACGGGGTCCGGGCTCGGGGACCGAGGGTCTGGCGCAGGCGGCCCTCCAGCGCCCGGCGCCGGATTTCTGGGGGGACCGCGGGGTGGCCGGGGCACGTGCCGTGCCGGAGGGCGTGTGCGAGGCGGCTGGCGAGGCCCGGGTCGGCCGCGACGTCCGTCGCCTCCGCGTAGCGGTGGCGGACCTGGTCGACGAGGACGTCGTGGTCCGGGCCGAAGAGAACGGCGCACAGGCCCGTCGGGGTCTCGGCGACGAGCAGCCGGCCGGTGGCGTCGGGAACGACGGCGTAGCGGACCGGTACTCCGCGACCCCGGTTGCGGAACGCCGTGGGGGTCATGCCCAGGAGGTCCTGGGCCACTGCGTAGAAGGCGCCGGCGGAGTTGAATCCGGACCGGTAGATGGCCTCCGTGACAGTGTCGGCACGGGCGAGCTCGTGGTGCAGGCGCGCGGTGCGGCAGACCGCGGCGTAGGTCTTCGGGGTCACTCCGATGGTGTCGGTGAACAGTCGGTGGAAGTGGAACCTGCTGAATCCGCTCAGCGCGGCCAGCGTGCCCAGTCCGTGCGGCTGTTCCGGCCGGTCCATCAGCCGGCAGGCCCGCACCGCGGCCCCCGCCGCCGCGGGGATCCCTCCCGTGTCCGTGTCGGGCCGACAGCGCAGGCAGGGGCGGAACCCGGCGTTCCGCGCCTGCCGCGCGTCGGCGAAGAAGACCGTGTTGCGTCGGCTCGGTGTGCGGGCCGCGCAGGAGGGCCGACTGTAGGTCCGCGTGGACAGCACCCCGTAGCGGAAGGCGTCGTCGGACCGTGGGTCGCGCCGGGTCACGGCCTCCCAGCGGATCTCGTCCGGACTCACTTCTCCAGGCAGAACTCGTTGATCGGGTATCCGACGTGCCGGTCGGCGACGGGGAGGTAGCCGAGCACCTTGTCCCCGGGCTTGAGTTCGGTGCTGTTGAGGACGGTGCCGCCCGGGCCCAGGACCCGTACGTGCCAGTCGTCCTGGAGGATCAGATTGGCCGTGCGGCCGTCCGGTCCCACGGCGTCGATGGAGATGAGCGGCCGGGTCTCGATCTTGACGCGGCCCACGGTCACCAGGCGGGTCCTGCCGTGGATGTCCACGGCCGTGACCTTGCTGCCCGCCTTGAGCTCGCTCAGGTAGTTGGTCCGCTCGCCCTGTCCCAGGGTGTACGAGTGGATCGCGCCGGCGTTGACGCGGAACGGCCGGGTCGGCATGTAGGGCAGGGGGTGCGTCTCGCTGACGCAGAGGATCATGCCCTTGGAGTGCGAGCCGACGAGGATCCCCTCGTCCTCGCGGAAGTACGTGGCCGTGTCCACGCAGGCCCGGTCGCCCATCCCGACGTGCGCCGTGCCGGTGATCTCCAGTTCGACGAGCTCCACGTCGGGTACGCCCGCCTCCGCGGCCCGGCGCAGGGCGGTGGCGTCACCGACGGCGGTGGGGGCCATCAGCACACCGTCCGAACCGAGTTCCAGGACGCCGAAGATGATCTCCGCCTCCTCGGTGTCCTTGGCCACCGTGATCAGGCTGCCCTCCGCCTTGGCCGCGGCGGCGATGACGATCTCCAGCGGGATCTTGGTCGGGTCGCGGAAGTACAGCAGGCTCCAGCGGTCCGTGCGTGCGGACTGGCAGGCGTCCTCCAGGGTGTCCGCGTCGATGATCTCGACGTACCGGCCGAACTCGACGCCGGGGTGGCGCAGCGCCAGTTCGGCGGGCTCGCCGTGCTTGTCCGGTTCCACGATGACGACGTCCGCGGGGCCGAAGTCCTCGGGCAGCGGCTTGCCCTGGGGGAACAGCACCTTGCGCACCGTGGGCGGCAGACCGGTCAGGTCCTCGGTGTCGGCGGCCACGATGCCGTCGACCCGCGCGTGGACGGCCTCTTCCACGACCGCTGCCTTGGCCGATCCGACGGAACGGATGTCGATCCAGCTGAGCTTCACAGAACACCTGCCATTCGTGAGGGGGTCGAGGGGGTGAGGGGGCCGCCGGAGCCGTGGATGATCTCGGCGAGTTCCTGGACGGTGGCGCGCGGATCCGGGGAGCCGAACACCCGTCGGCCGACGGCCAGTCCGCGACACCCTGCCGAGAGGGCGGCCCGGGCGAAGTCGGCCAGGCTGGTGGCGCCGGTCCCGCCGGCCACGATGATGGGCAGCGGAGAGTTCTCGACGACCTCGGCCATGCGCTCGGCCGGTGCCGCGAACACCGTCTTGACGATGTCCACTCCGAGGTCGGCGGCGATGTTGACGACGTGGGACAGCAGGACGGGGTCGTGCGGGTCGGTGACGCGCGGCCCCCGCGGGTAGATCATGGCGAGCAGCGGCATGCCCCAGCGGTCGCAGGCGGTCGCGACGGCACCGAGGTCGGCGAGTTGGTCGGACTCGGTGTCGGCGCCGATGTTCACGTGCACGCTCACCGCGTCGGCGCCCAGCCTGATCGCGTCCTCCACACCGCCGACGAGCACCTTGGCGTCGACGTCGGGGCCGTGTGCGGTGCTGGCGCTCAGGTGGACCAGCAGGGAGCACCCGGACAGGAGTTCGGGGTCGAGGGCGCGGGCTCTGCCCCGGTGGACGACGACGCCGTCGGCGCCCCCGGCCACGATGTCGTGGACCAGCTTCTCGAAGCCGCTGGCGGTGGCGATCGGTCCGTCCGACACCGAGTGGTCGAGGGGTACGAGCAGGAAGCGCCCGTCCCCGTGCCCGGACAGTCTGGCCAGGCGCATGGATTTCCCCGTGAGGGGGGTGGTGGTCATCATGCACTCCCTTGTGCAGCGGGTTGCGTCGTGCGGGATGTGCGGCGGCAGGGCCCCGGGTCAGGGGCGCCGGCCGGTGTTCAGGGCTTCTTGCGGACGAGCGACACACCGTCCCCGATCGGGAGGATGACCGTCTCGACCCGCGGGTCGGCGGCGACGTGCGCGTTGAACCGGCGCATGGGCGCGCCTTCGCCCTCGGGGTCGTTCACGACCGTCGAGAACCACAGGACGTTGTCGACGAGGATGACGCCGCCCGGGCGGATGCGCGGCACCAGTTCCTCGTAGTACGCGGTGTAGTTGTCCTTGTCCGCGTCGATGAACGCCAGGTCCCAGTCGGGGGTCCTCGGCAGGCTCCGCAGGGTGTCGAGGGCCGGGCCGAGCCGCAGTTCGATCCGGTCCGCCACCCCGGCCTCCTTCCACGACGCCTGGGCGATGGCGGCCCACTCCTCGTTGACGTCGCAGGTGAGCAGCCGCCCGTCCGCCGGCAGCCCCTTGGCGAAGGCCAGGGCCGAGTATCCGGTGAACGTGCCGACCTCAAGTACCGCCCGGGCCGACATCAGCTGGGTGAGGAAGGTGAAGAGGGTGCCCTGGGGAGTTCCGATCTGCATGCGCGACCGCTCTCCCACTCCGGCCGTACGCTCAATGAGATTCCGCTGGAATTCATCGATCGGACTGCTGTTCTCGACGATGTACTCGAAAAGCGCGTCGGATACCAGTTTCGGCCTCATGGGAATGAGCCTGCCACTCTTCGCACCAGAAGCACACCAGAGCCGCTACAGAGAAACGGATTCCAGGGTTCCGCGAAAAATGCAGAAATGAGGTGGCACGCCCCGCGTCCGGGGCGGTGCCACCTCATTCTTCAGCTCAGTAGTGCCACTTCTTCACTTCGTCCGGCAGCGGCTCCAGTTCGGCGATCTCGCTGGGCTTGCGCTCCATGTACTCCGGGTTGCACCCCTGGTACCCCAGCAGCCGGGCCACGGGCGCCAGGACGCCGAACAGCACTCGCTGCACGGGCCAGGCCGGCGAGGTGAACCGCAGGACGTCCTGGAACTCCAGGGTGGTCACGGCCTGTTGCAGCAGGTGCGGCATGCCCTCCGGAGTGGTCCTGCCGTCCTGCGCGAGTCCGAAGAGCTGACGCAGGACCAGCTGCTCGAACCGGTCCGCTCTGCCCCTCAGTTCGCAGATGTGCCGGGACTCCTCGTCACCCGCGTTCCACCAGCGGTGCTTGGCGCCGGGCTCTATCAGGATGCTCTGGCCCGGCTGGTCGAGCACCGTCTCACGGCCGTCGACCAGGAAGGCGACCCGCCCGCGGACGAGCGTGAACCGCTCCTGACTCAGCGGATGCACATGGGCGCCCGACACGGCACCGCCCGGCTGCACGTAGACGTCCATGACGGTGCGCTCCCCGCCCGTGTCCGCCGAGGGAGTCCTGATCACCACCCGCTCGCGGCACCGCGGGTTCTCGTAGACCTCTCCCTGTCCGACAGCCATGCCGGTACTCCTCTGTGTCGGGGCGAGCGCGTCGCCCTCCGCCAATCAGAGCCGCTCACCGCCACTCACGTCGACCACCTGGCCCGTGATCCAGCGGGCCCGCCCGGACGCCAGGAAGACGATCGCGTCGGCGACGTCGTCCGGCTGCCCGACGCGCCGCAGCGCGACCTGCTCGGCGACGGACCGCTGTGCCTCGGGATTGCCACGGAGCCAGCCGGCGTTGACGTCGGTGTCCACGGTTCCCGGAGAAACCGCGTTCACCGTGATGCCGCGCGGACCGAGTTCCTGGGCCAGGGTGAGTGTCAAAGTGTTCAGCGCTCCCTTGGTCAGCCCGTAGGCCGCCACTCCCGGAAACGCCATTCGTGTCACGGCGGAGGCAACGTTAACGATCCGCGCCCCGTCCCGCAATCGTTGCATGCCTTTTTGAATCAGAAAGAAGGGAGCCCGCACGTTGACGGCGAACATCCGCTCGTAGTCCTCGAGTTTCGTCTCCTCGATGCCGGCCACGACCGAGGTCGCCGCGTTGTTCACCAGAATGTCGACGCCTTCGTCCGCCGCGAAGTCCAGGATGCTTCCGTCGAAAGCCTCCCAGAGCCTGTCCGGGCCGTCGACGGCGGCGAAGTCGGCCTGTACGGCGAAGGCCGCGCCTCCCGCGGCCCTGATGGCGCCGACCACGTCACCGGCGGCCGCGGCATCGGTGGCGTAGTGCACCGCGACCACTGCTCCGTGCTCCGCGAGCCGCACCGCCGCCGCCCGCCCGATGCCCCGGCTCGCGCCGGTCACCACCGCGGTCTTCCCTTCGAGGTCCCTCATCGTGCGCCCGCCTCCTTCTCGGCACGGCCCCGCCCGAGGAACAGCCAGACGACGAGGGCCGAGAAGAGCAGGAAGGCGGTGAGCACCAGCACCCCGGCGTGCAGGCCGCCGAGCATGGCATCCGTCGCGGACTCCTGCGACAGCGAGGACGTCCGTGCCGTGATCACGGCGCTGATGGCCGGAATGCCGAGCGTGATCGCGATCTGCATGCTCATGGTGGTGAGGCCGGTGGCCAGCCCCTGCTCGTCGTCCGGAAGCCCGGACGTGGCACTGACCATGTAGGAGACCAGGCTGTAGGCGTGCCCGAAGAAGCCCACCGAGAGGGCGACGAGCACGAGGATCACCCCGGTCGATTCCTTGTCGCCGAGCAGCAGCAGCACCCCGTAGCCCACGCACTGGACCACCAGCGAGAGCGCGAGGACGGCCGGCGCCCCGATCCGGCCGAGCAGGCGGGGCGCGATGGTGCCGCCCAGCACGGTCAGCAGACCCGGCAGACCGATCACGACGCCCGTCGTGAACGTGGGGAAGTCGAGCACCTTCTGCATGTACAGCGTCGTGGAGAACGAGGTCGCCGTCGTCATCGCGATGGAGGCGAAGCCGCCGAAGTTGCCCCAGCGCACGGTGCGCCGCTTCAGCACCCGCACCGGTACGAGCGGGTTGGCGCTCTTCAGCTCGATGAACCAGAAGGACACCAGCAGGACGACCGCCGCGGCCAGCCAGAGGTAGACCTCCGCGTGCCCCCACCCCTGCTGGCCCGCCGTCGTGATGCCGAAGACCAGGGCGAGCATCCCGGCGGTGACGGTGGCGGCGCCGGGGACGTCGAGCCGACCGCGCACGGCGGCGCGGCCCTCGGGGATGACGACCAGCGTGCCGATCAGCACGAGCAGCGCGACCGGCACGTTGATCAGGAAGGACCAGCGCCAGCTGAACAGTTCGGTGAGCCCCCCGCCGAGGAGGGCGCCCGCGCTGAATCCACCGCCCAGCAGGGCGCCGTTGAGACCGAGTGCCTTCTGCCTCAGAGGCCCTTCGGGGAACGTGGTGGTCAGCAGCGCCAACGCGGACGGCACGGAGATGGCCGTCGCCGCGCCCTGCGCGACCCGCGCCGCCAGCAGTACCTGCGTCGACTGCGCGAGACCGCCCACCAATGACGCGGCGGCGAGCAGCGCGATGCCGAGGAGGAACACCTTGCGGCGTCCGAAAAGGTCGGCGATGCGGCCGAACAGCAGCGTGAACCCCGCCGCGGGCAGAGCGAATCCCGTGGTGATCCACTGCAGACTGTCCAGCGAGAAGCCTAGCGAGTCACCGATGACCGGCAGGGAAACGGTCAAGATGGAGAAATCCGCGGCAAGCATGAACTGAGCGCCCAGCAGGACCGCCAGGGCCAGCTTCTGCTGGCCCGTCATGCGCTCCGGCACGGCTGGAGCGTCGGCCCTGATGCCGGCCATCTCCTCCAGATCGGACATTTCGTCCCCTTCGTTTCGGTTGCCTGTCGCCTGTGGAACACCGCGCCGGTCCGGCCGGTTGCATGGCGGGGCCGCGGAATTCGACCGCAACTTCCCGAGCGTCCGGATCGAAGGCAGTGGATAGCGTCCGAGGCAGCCGTGATCCGCACGGCTGCCTGCGGGAGGGACGGCACATGCACACACCGAACGAGACCGGGCGCTTCCCCCGGCGCGGCTTCCTGGCGGCCTCGGCCGGCGCGGGCGCGGCCGCCGTCCTGGGGACGCCCCCCGCCGCGGCGCACGGGCCGGAGAACGGCGCCCTTCCCTCCAGCGAGGTGGTCACCGCCGCGGACCCGCGTTACGCCGATGTCGTACGGGGCTGGAACCAGCGCTGGGTGGCCTCGCCCGACGCCGTCCACCTCGTGCGGACACCGGCCCAGGCCCTGGCCGCCGTTCAGGGGGCCGTGCGCAGCGGGCGCCGGCTGTCGGTCCGCAGCGGCGGCCACTGCTACGAGGACTTCGTGTTCAACCCGGCCATCGAGCTCGTGGTCGACGTTTCCGGGATGAACCGCGTGTCCTACGACCCCGGACACCGCGCCTTCGCCGTCGAGGCGGGCGCACGGCTGCTGGACGTGTACGAGGCGCTCCACCTGGGCTGGGGCGTCACGGTGCCGGCGGGGATCTGCTTCTCGGTGGGAGCGGGCGGGCATGTCAGTGGCGGCGGATGGGGCATGCTGTGCCGCCGCAACGGCCTGGTCGTGGACCACCTGTACGGCGTGGAGGTCGTGGTGGCCGACGCCTCCGGCACCGTACGCCTGGTCACCGCGACCCGGGAGGACGACGGCGCGCTCAGGGACCTGTGGTGGGCGCACACGGGCGGGGGCGGCGGCAACTTCGGCCTGGTCACCCGGTACCTGTTCCGAAGCCCCGGCGCCGCCGGGGCACCGGGGGACCTCCTGCCCACGCCGCCGCGCGAGGTGCTGCTCAGCTCCGTGTCCTGGTCCTGGGACAAGCTCGACCGCTCCGACGTCACGGCCCTGATCGACAACTGGGGACGCTGGCACGCGGCGCACCGCGACCCCGGCGGCCCCTACGACGGCCTGTGCAGCTATCTCGTCCTGGGTCACCGCGCGGGCGGCACGATTTCCCTGACGACGCAGATCGATGCCACGGCGCCCGACGCGGCGGCCCGCCTCGACGCCTTCCTCGCAGCGATCGGCGAAGGGGTACGGGCCCGCCCCGCGTCGTCCGACCTGCCCGTCGGCAAGCATCCCGCGCTCCCCGGGCTCGACGTGCCCCGGCGCCTGTCCTGGCTCCGCGCGACCCGCCTGCTCGGCACGACGAACGCACTGGTCAACGACCCCACGCAGTACAGCGACTTCAAGTCGGCCTACCTGCGCGAGCCCTTCACCCGGGCCCAGACGGACGCGCTGTACGACCAGCTGGACCGGGGCGGCAGCGCCACGGCCGCGGTCACCCTGAGCTCCTTCGGCGGGCAGGTCAACGCCGTGTCGCCCACGGCCACGGCGTCCGTGCACCGCAACGCGGCGTTCAAGGCCCTGTGGGGGATCTTCTGGGCCGCCCCCGAGCAGGAGGCGTCGTCCCTGTCCTGGATCAGGACGGCGTACCACGATGTCTTCGCGACCACCGGCGGGGTGCCCGTGCCGTCGGCCGCGGCCGACGGCGCCTACGTCAACTATCCCGACGCCGACCTCGGTGATCCCCGCTGGAACACCTCGGGCGTGCCCTGGCACGACCTGTACTACGGGGAGAACTATCCGAGGCTGCAGCGCGTGAAGCAGGCCTGGGATCCCGCGGACGTCTTCCGGCACCGCCAGTCGGTGCGCCTGCCCGCCCGGTGAGCGCCCCGCGCGGCACCGTGCAACCCTTTCCGAGTCCGCGGTGTTCTGATCTGTGATGGACGAGATGGCCGAGCAGTTGACCGAGCGCCTGGCAGTGGATCTCGACGATGGCTTCACGGAGCTGGTTCGTCTCCACGCCTCGGCGGTTCGTGCGTTCCTGTTCCGGGTCTGCGGATCCGCCGCGGAGGCGGACGACCTGGGGCAGGACACATTCCTGCGCGCGTACACCGCGTTGCAGGGCTACTCGCCACAGCGGCGCCGCGACCTGCGGCCGCGGGCGTGGCTGATGACCATCGCGGCCAACGTGTGGCGCAACCACGTCCGTACCAGTGTTCGCCGCCCGGTGGCCGTCACGGCGATCGAGGACACGAGCCAGTCCTGGCCCGACGAAAGGCCGGGTCCGGAGGAACGCGCCTCGACCGCCGAGGACCGCAGACGCCTTGTCTCGGCCCTGACCCAGTTACCGGAGAAGCCGAGGGTCGCGGTGGTCCTGCGCCACGTGGTCGGCCTGAGTTACGGCGAGATAGCCGAGGCCCAGGGGTGCCCCGTGGGAACGGTCAAGGCACAGGTGTCGCGCGGCGTCGATAGCCTGCGGTTATTGCTCGACCCCGAGCAGCCGCCCCGGAGGGAGGTGTTGAAGTGAGTCCGAACGGCGAAGGCCCGTGGCCTTCGAGAGTCCATGTGGAGAGTGCGCTGGCCGACCTCACGTCTCCCGCGCCGTTGGACTTCGGGTTGCGCGTCCTGCGGCACGTGGGAATTCCACAGGACCGTTACGACCAGTACGTGTGCCTGGAGACGGACGCCGGCGGCCTGTACGTGGCGTTCAGCCCGCAGGCCGTCACCGGCTCCGTGCCGTCGAGCATGGTCGTGAGCACGGAGATGTTCGAGGAGCTCCACTGGAGCCGGACCGGTCGCACCGCGATGCGCTGCACCGTTCCGTTCCGGGGGCTTCGCACCGCTCTGCGGACCGGCCGCGCGAGGAACCTGGCGATCGACCTGGGCCGCCTGCCCGAGGAGCAGCGCAGGGTCCTGGAAGCCGTGCGGAGCGTGCCCCGGGGGCAGTTGCGTCCGACGAGCTGGATCGCCAGGGAGGCCGGCGCGGGGCAGGAGGACGACGTGCTGGAGGCTCTCCGGCTCAACCCGGTCGTGCAGCTGGTGCCCTGCCACCGGGTCACGTACGAGGACGGCACTCCGTGCGACGCCGCCTACCTGCCGGGCACGGGGCGCGCGCTGCGCGACGCCGAGGGCATCGACATGGAGCGCTTCGCGGACTTCGGCCGTCAGGGGCTGTCGCTGCTGGGCAGTGACACGACGCGCATCTTCTGCCATCCCACCTGCGCGCACGCCCGCCGCATCACCGCGGCGCACCAACGCCCGTTCCACGACGCGGCCGAGGCCCGCCGGGCGGGCTACCGTGCCTGCCACGTCTGCCGTCCCGTCACCGTGTGACGGTGTGCGAACCGTCCGACCTAGGAGCCAGTAGGAGCCAGCGTGTCCATCACCGAAACCGATCGCCTCTCGATGGTCCGCCATCCCACGCCCCTGGGCGAACTGACACTGGCCGCGTCCGACGAGGCCGTCGTCTACTGCGGGTTCGACGATCCCGCACAGGTCCTGCACCGCCTGGAGAGCGCTGAGCCGAAGGGCACTGTGGGGCGTACCCCCGCGCGGCACGCCCTCCTCGACGAGGCCCGGTGCCAGCTCGACGCGTATCTCTCCGCCGGGCGCCGCACCTTCGACCTGCCCGTCGACCTCGGCCTCGCCTCCGGATTCGTGCGGCAGACCGTCACCACGCTGGCCGAGTTCACGCCGTACGGCCGCACGGCCACGTACGGCGCTCTCGCGGCCCGGCTGAACAGGGCGGGAGCCGCGCGGGCCGTGGGCCGGGCGCTGGGCGCCAACCCGCTGTGCGTGATCCTGCCCTGCCACCGGATCGTCCCCGCCTCCGGGGGGCCGGGCGGCTACGCCGGCGGGACCGAGGCCAAGCGCTTCCTGCTCACCCTGGAGGCCCGCGACGTCACTTGAGACGCCGCCCCCGAACGGAACCGATGGTCATGCCCCCGTACCCTCGGTTCCCCGGGCCGGCTGCCCGCCTCGCGCGAGACGGGCAGCCGGCCTCACCTCCCGCAAGTCTCCGTGCAACCTTCCGCCGCTCGCCGGTGTTCCGGTGGGTGGATCACCGTCCTGGGGAACGAGGAGCGTCGTGCGCGACACTTTCGATGACATACCCGACTGGTGGGGCGCCCATCTCCTCGCCCGGCATCCGTCCACCGCTCCCTGGGCTCGCAGCGGACGCACCGTGACCTACGGGCAGCTACGCCGCCAGGTGGCCGAGCTGGGCCGGCTGCTCCAGTCGTACGGAATCCGGCCGGGGACGACCGTGGCCCTGCGCGGTGTGCCGAGCTTCTCTCAACTGTGGGCCGTGTTCGCCCTGTGGTCACTGGGCGCCCAGGTGCAGCTCATCAATTCCGAGACGAGGGGGCCCGACCTGACCGGGCTGCTCGACAGGTGCCGACCGCAGTTCTACGTCACCTTCGGCCCGACCGATTTCGGCGGTCGCCTCTTCCACCACGAGTGCGAGATCTTCGTCCGCCGCCTGCGGGGCGGCCTGCCCGCGGCCGGCGACCACTGCCTGGTCCAGTTCACCTCCGCCAGCACGGGCCCCGCGAAGGCCGTGGGGCGCAGCGCCCGGTCGCTGCTCACCGAACTGGACGCGTTCGTCCGCATCGGCGGCATGCCCCAGCGCGGCGACCGCGTCCTGGTGGTGGGTCCGTACACCCACTCCTTCGCCCTCATCGGCGGACTGCTCCACAACATGAACGTCGGGGCCGAGACGGTCCTCCCGCGCAGTTCCTCCGTCCCCTCGCTGCTGCGCTCCGCGATCCGCTCGGACGTGAACACGCTTCTCGGCTCGTCCGAGCACTTCGCCCAATTGGCCAGGTGTGTCCGTCCGCTGGCGATCCGAGGGCTGCGACGGGCGATCGCCGGGGGTACCCGCCTCGACGCCCCCGTGCACACGGCGTTCGAGGAGCGTCACGGCGTACGGATCGGGCAGGCGTACGGCACCACCGAGACCGGCATCATCGCGGCCGATCCGACGGGCTGGTTCGGGCCCGACACGGTGGGGATGATCGCACCCGGCGTACAAGTCCGCCTGTTGTCGGGCGAGTTGCAGGTGCGCCTCGACGAAAGTCCGTACGTCGGCGTGCGGTCCGTCGCACCGGGCTTCGTCCGCGGCGAGGGCGGCGCGGGATGGTTGCGGACCGGTGACCTCGTAGCGTTCGACCCGGACAACGGTGGCCTGCGGATCACGGGGAGGACCGATCCCCTCGTTCCGCCCCGGCCGCCGGCGAGGGAGCCCGAGGACGTGCTGCTGGCTCCCCGCACCGCGGGACGCACCCTGACCCGCACCGGGAAGCCGATGGCCTGACGGGTGGCGTCAGAGCCCGGACGCCATGGCCGGGTCGGTGGAGTTCAGGATGCAGCGCTGCAACTGCTGCATCGAGGCGCCGGGCTCTATGCCCAGTTCGGATACCAGGTTCAATCGCAGACGGCTGAATACTTCCAGCGCCCGAGCGCGCCCCCCGGAAAGAGCGAGGGCGCGCATGTAGTGGAAATGCAGACCTTCGTGCAGGGGGTTCTCCGCGACGAAAGAGGAAAGATCCGAGATCACTTCGTGAAATTGCCCAGCGGATATCCTGGCTTCCGACAGTGCCTCCATGGCACCGATACGCGCGTCGTGGAGCTGGCGCCGCTGGGCCTCCAGGACCGGCCCCGTCACGACATCCGCGAAAGCAGGCCCGCGCCAGATCCGCAAGGCCTGCAGGAGGTCGCCGATACCGGCGAGCAGTTCCCCGTCCCGAAGGCGTCCACGCCCGGCGCCGGTCAGCTCGGTGAACGTGCGGTGATCGAATCCCAGCGCCGCCTCGCTGAGGGAGTACCCGCCGGGGTGCGTGACCAGTAGCTCCTGGGAGACGGCCCGGGTCGACACCCCGCACAGGCATGCCAGCAGCTTCCTGACCTGCAACACATAGGTGTGCATGTTGCGCAGCGAGCTGGCGGGCGGCTCCTCTCCCCAGACCTCGCGGACCAGGCAGGCGACCGAGATCATCTGCCCCGGGTGACCGCAGAGGAGCGCGAGCACCGTTCTCGGCTTCGGCGCCAGGCACACGCGGTCGGCGCGACCGGACGAGCAGATCTCCATGGGGCCGAGCACGCAGACATCCATCATCTCTCCCCCGTAACAGATAATGATCAGAAATCACCGACGCTTGTGCGAAACTTTACAACAAAACAAAAATAATATGCCAACGCTTCGCACAGTTGGCCGAAAATATCTAGATCACCGAGAACTGGACGGGAAGGTCTCTTTCCGGCTGCAACCTCTTCGTCACCTACGGTGTTCCTCGGGGATGAAGAGAAAGAACGGCCTCGGCTCCCCGGCGGGCGCGCCCCGGTGGGCCGCCACCGTCGCCAATGCGGACTGGTGCGTCACTGGTCCGCTCATCGTCGCCCTGGCGGCCGCCTGGAACACGGACGTCGCCACCATCGCGATCGGGGTCGCCGCCTACTCTCTCGGATACGGCTGCGCCCTGCCGCTGTGGGGTGCCGTCGCCGATCGGTACGGGTATCGGCGGTGCCTGCGGGCGGGCCTGCTCCTCGCCGCGGTCGCGTCAGCCGGGTCCGCGCTCTCGCCCGGGCCGGGGTGGTGGATCGCGCTGAGGATGGCGGCGGGCGCCTCCTTCTCGGCCATCACTCCGTGCGTGTCGCTGTTCTGCGAATCCGCTGATTCAGCACAGAGTCGTCACCGTTCCTTCGCCGGCCTGGCCGTGGCGGCGGCCGTGGCGGCCATCGCCGCTCCCCCACTGGCCGCCCTGGTCTCGCTCGCCGCCTCCTGGCGCCTGCCCTTCCTCCTCGTCGGGCTTCTGGCCGTCGCCACCGTGTGCCGGATGTCGAACGACCTTCCCGACGCGTCGCTCCCGCGACCGAGCCCGGTGCCCCGGCACGCCGACGCGGCGGCGTACGGGACCGTGATCGCCCTCGGCGCCGCCGAGGGCGCGGCTCTGCTCACCCTGCCCGCGCTGCTCGCCCCTTCGCTCGCCCTGTCGGGCGCGCAGACCGTGACCGCGCTGGCCCAGCCGCTCTACGCCGTCGGTGTGCTGGGCAGCACGGTCCTGGTCCACCGCCACTGCCGCGTCTGGCCGCCGGTGCGGCTGCTCGGAGCCGGCGGCGCGGCGGGCGCGTCCGGGACCGCACTCACCGCGGCCCTGCCCGGGTCATTGCCGACCCTGCTCTGCGCACTCCTGCTGGGCACCGCCTGGGGCTATCTGCACACCACCCTGCAGACCTGGCTGCCGCACCTGGTGCCGCCCTCCGCGAGGGCACGGGCGTCCGCGCTGTTCGCCGCGGCGGCGATGCTCACCAGCTCCCTGGCGATCGCCATCGGCACCGCCATGCTCCAACAGGGCCGGCGTACCGTCGTGTTCGCCGCGGGCTCCCTCTCCTGCGCCCTGCTGACCGGTCTGACGCGAACCGTTGCCCGCCGATGGACCTGACGCCCCCGCCCATCCCGCGCCTATCAGCTGGAGAAGACCGTGCCTCCCCGTCAGACCACGCTCACCGAGCAGGAACATCGCGCCTGGCAGGCGTATGTGGACGCGACCACCTCCTTCCAGGAGCACCTGGACCAACGGATGCAGCACGACGCACGGATGCGGCCGGTCCACTACGGGCTGCTCACACAGCTGTCCGAAGCCCCGCAGCAGCGCCTGCGCATGTCCGAACTGGCCCGTAGCGCACGGATCAGCCCGTCCCGTCTCTCGCACACCATCACCCGTCTGGAGAACCGCGGATGGGTGCGCCGCGAAGCGTGTGCCACGGACCGGCGCGGTCTGCTGGCCGTACTGACCGAGAAGGGCCGGGACGTCCTCGCGCGTGCCACCCCCGTCCACTCCGCCGCCGTACGCCAAGCCCTGTTCGGGTGCCTGTCGTGCGATCAGCGCGAAGCCCTGCTGGAGATCATGACGACGGTGGCGAACGGGCTTCGGCCGTAGAGGGACCGACGGGCTGCACGGCCGCATGGGCCCGCGTACGTGGCCCGTGGTCACCCGGAAGCGGTGGCTCGCCCTGGTAACCGCGCATCCGGTATCCGGCGTCCCGCATGTGTCGTCCCCGCCCGGCCGGGGACGACACCGGTGACCGGTCGGGCACCGGCCTGCCGGACCGGCCCCGGTCTGCGAACGGGTGCCCTGCCGGCCGCCGCGTCCGGGCGGGCCGGGAAGGCACCCCCGCCGGCGGGCGAGAAGCGGACTGCCCGGTGGAGTCCGGCCGCTACCGCGTCAGCAGCTCCTCCAGGACGTCCGCCCCCTTCGACGCGCCGCCCGCCCCGCGCACGGTCCGGCTCAGGGCCGCCGCCCGGGGGCGGCAGGACCGGACGTCCTGGACGGCGTCGCGGAGGCCCTGCACGGTCGGCTCGGCGAGCGTCCTGCCGACCTGCAGCTCCTCCGCCCGCCGGGCGACCGCCCGCTGTTCCGGGATCTGCGGCACCGCCACGAAGGGCACCCCGTGGTAGAGGGACTCCATCACCGAGTTCATCCCGGCGTGGCTCAGGAACACCTCGGTGTGTCGCAGCACCGCCACCTGCGGCACCTGCGCGTGCACTTCGACGTTCGCCGGGATCGGGCCCAGCGACTCCTGGTCCAGCCCGCCCACCGCCATGACGACCTGCCAGTCGCTGTCCCCGAACGCCTCGATGCAGGTCCGGTAGAACTCGGGCCGGTCGTTGAAGACGGTTCCCAGAGACATCAGCAGCACCGGGGCCTGCGACCGGGGGCTCCACTCCTCGGCGGTCTGCCGACTGCTCAGGGACGGCCCGACGAAGTGGAAGCGCTCGTCGAAGGTGTCCCCCGACATCTGGAACTCGCGGGGGATGGACACCAGACTCGTCGGGGCCACGTAGCCGAACATCAGGTTCGGGTCCTTGAGGAAGCCGTGGCCCTGCGCGAACTCCCCCATGTCCTGGATCGCGGCCGCCAGCCGGGGGTTGGTGTGGTCGAAGTCGGCCGGCAAGTACACCCGCGCCGCCGAGAAGGACTCGTTCTCCGCGAAGGTCGGCACCAGGGAGACCTCCCGCACCCGGAGCAGGTTCGCCAGCATCCTCCCGGTGAAGGTCACCGAGTCGTAGCACACCGCGTCCGGCGGGTCGGCCGAGAAGTGCTCGGCCAGGACGGGGAAGGAGGCACGCGCGTCGTCGAGGTAGTACTCCATCGTCACGGCGAGCTGTTCCGCCGTGTACTCGCCCCGCGCCGCCATGTCGGGCGGCAGCTGCGAGGGCAGGGTCACCGGCGACGCCCCGGCGGCGACGGCGGCGTCCATGGTGGCCGGTCCCGTGGCGTAGCTGACCCGGTGACCGCGCCGGACCAGCTCTTCGACCAGCGGCAGGGTCGGGTTCACATGCCCGGACGCGGGCGCGCTCACGAAGGCGAGATGGGCCATCAGCTGTCCTCCAGGATGACCGGCAGAGTCTTGTGCCCGTTGGTGAAGAAGGAACCCAGCGGTTCGAGTTCGGACGACGGTACGGCCAGCCGCAGCCGGGGGAACCGGGAGAACAGCGCGGACAGCGCCGTCGTCGCCTCCAGCTTCGCCAGGGGGCTGCCGAGGCAGAAGTGCACGCCGTGCCCGAAGGTGAGGTGGTCGGCCCGCGACGGCCGGGTGACGGAGAAGTCCTCCGAATCGGCGCCGTGCTGCGCCGGGTCGCGGCCGGCCGCGCCGTAGGACAGCAGGATCGCCTCGCCCTTGCGGATCTGCACGCCGTCCGCGGAGATGTCCTCCACGGCGTACCGCAGCGGCAGGTTCGGCACCGGCGCCTGCCAGCGCAGGGTCTCGTCCACCACGTCCTCCCACGTGCTGGTCCCGGACCGGACCAGGGCGAGCTGGGACGGGTGCGTGGCCAGCGCGTGGATGGCGTGGTCGAGCAGGTTGACCGTCGTCTCGAAGCCGGCGGAGATGGTCAGCAGCAGGGTGTCCAGCAGTTCCCGTTCGGACAGTCGTGTGCCGTCCGCCTCCTGCGCGGCGATCAGGTCGCTGGTCATGTCGTCGCCGGGGTCGCGCCGTTTGGCGGCCACGAGTTCCTTGAGCAGCATGTACAGCTCGCCGGAGGCGGCCTGCACGCCCGCCGGGTCCGCGTCGAGGCTGAACACCGCGTCCACCAGCCGCCGCAGGTCCGCACCCGTCTGCGCGTTCACCCCGAACAGTCCGGTGATGACCTGGATCGGCAACGGGAACGCGAACCGTGCGCGCAGGTCGACCGTCTGCCCCGGCGGCACCGCGGCCAGGTCGGCGATCAGACCGGCCGTGATCCCCTCGACGCGCGGCCGCGTCGCTTCGATGCGGCGCGGGGTGAACGCCTTGGCCACCAGACTGCGCAGCCTGGTGTGGTCGGACCCGTAGGCGGTGAACATGTTCTGCATCGCGACCCACATGATCAGCGGCCAGTCCGGCGGGATGTCGCCGTCGCGCCACATGGGCCAGTGCTTGTTCGCGTCCTTGGAGACCTTCGGGTCGAGCAGCAGCTTCTTCGCCAGGTCGTGCCCGGTGACGGCCCAGGCCGACACGCCACCGGGCAGTTCGACGGGCGTGGCCGGGCCGCGCTCGCGCAGGGCGGCGGCCTCGCCGAAGATGTCGCCGCCCGAGGGGTCGATGACGTACGCGTCGGCGGGCGGAGTCCGCGCGCGCACCGGCTCGGTGAAGAGGGTGGCCGTGCGGGGCTTGGGCGGCTCGGTGACCTCCAGCAGGGACGCGGTGAACCGCGAGCCCATGCCGAGGCCGATCGACATGATGGTGTCGCCGGGATTGAGGGTCTCGTCGTGCAGCAGGTGGTCCATGCCGAGCAGTTGGTCGCACGGCCCGACGTGGCCGAGCTCGCGCAGCATCGGCCACGTGGTGCGGCCCAGGTCGATGCCGAGCGGCTCCAGCACGACGACCTCCAGTTGGGCCAGGCCCAGACCGGTGACGACGAACCTGGTGATGTCGGCGACGCGGACGCCGGCCTCCTTGGCGGCCTGCTCGACCGCGGTGACCAGTGCCCCGCTCATCAGCGTCAGATACGGGGCCAGGCCGGTGACCTCGATCGGCGTACGGTTGCGGTGGCCCTTGGGGTCCGGGATCGTCGGGGTGGCGAGGACCTCCATCTGGGTCGCGGAGCTGTTGGCGGTCGCGACCAGCCGCGCCCGGCCGCCCTCGCGGTTGAGCACGGCCGCGACCGCACCGTCGGCCAGGAAGATCCCGACGGTGGGCTGCCAGCGTTCCCACCGCGGCGGCAGGAACCGGGCGGTGGCCGTGACCAGGGTCGCGGTCGCGGCCGGGTCGGCCACCAGGTGCGCGGCGGCGCACTGCAGCGCGGCCGAGCCGCCGTTGCTGGTCGCCTCGACCTCGTAGACGAGGGCGTGGCCGAGGCCGAGGACGCGCTGCAGGTGGCAGGAGGACGCCATGTGGTCCTGGTGGTCCATCTGGGCGTAGGCGGCCATGGAGATGTCGGCGCCGCTGAGGCCGGACTCGCGCAGGGCTCCGATCGCCGCGTGCACGGCCATCGCGTGCTCGGTGACGTCGTCGGAGCGGGTGAACGACACGAAGTCCGACAGCGCGAGCAGCCGCCGCATGGTCTCGGTGTCCGGCACGGCCTGCGTCGCGGGCGTGCGGGGCGGCAGATACCGCCCCGTGCCACCGATGTAGACGTTGTCCCAGATCATGAACAGTCCTTTCCCCTGAGTGCGGACAGCCCCGCCCCGTATCCGTCGAAGTCGAGGAGCCATGTACTGACGGCCAGCGCCGTGGCCGCGGAGTGCTCCTCCAGCACGGTGAAGTGGTCGCCCGGGACGGTGAGCACCTCCTGGACGGTGGTGGACAGCCGGGGCCACGAGCGCTCCCCGGTGCCCACCAGCAGCACCGGCACGGTGACGGGCTCCGGGGCGCCGGCCAGATCGAGGTAACGGCCCATGGCCGCCAGCCGGTCGTCGTCGACCGGCTGGACCTGGTGGCCGGCGTCGAGCATGCCGGTGAGCACACCCGGCAGGTCGTCGGGGTAACCGTCGACGAGCACCACGGCGCTGGGCCGGGCCCCCCGCCGTTCCAGCTCCCCGGCGGTCGCCAGCGCCAGCCACGCGCCCACCGAACGGCCGACCAGCACCGGCGCGGCGACGGCCGACGCGGCGTCGGCGAGTGCCTGGACCAGGACGTCGGCGTCCGCGGGCAGCGGGTCGCCGGCGAAGCCCGGCAGGGTGACCGCCGTGACGTCGCGGGCGGCCTCCAGCGCCGCGGCGAACCGCCCGTACTCCTCGATGCCGCTGGACGCCAGCGCGGACGGCAGGCAGACCAGCGACGGCTGGATGAAGCCGGTCGCGAGGGCGACCACCTCGGCCTTGGGCGCGTCGGTGGCCGGGCTCAGCCGGGACACCGTGGCCAGCAGGTCGAGGCCGTCCTGCGCGCGGCCGACGTCGACGGCCTTGCGCAGCAGGCGCTCCATCGGCCCGACGACCCGGTTCTCCGGCGAGCACAGCTGCCCGTAGAGGTGGTTGACGAGCTGTTCGGGCGTCGGGAAGTCGAAGACGAGGGTCGCCGGGAGCTGGAGCCCGGTGGCCGCGTTGAGCTGGTTGCGCAGCTCGATGGCAGTCAGCGAGTCGACGCCGTGGTCGCGGAACAGCTGACGCGGGTCGTCGATCCCGCCGGGGGCCATCCCGAGGATGCTCGCGCTCTGCCTGACGACCAGGTCGAGCAGCAGCGCGCGCTGCTCGGGCTCGGGCAGGGCTTCGAGCCTGGCCCGCAGGTCGCCGGGGTCGCCCACCGGGGCGGGCGCGCGCCGCGGCCGGGCGAGTCCGCGCAGCAGCGCGGGCGGGGTGCCGATCGCCGCGAGGTCGAGGCGGACCGGTACCAGCGCCGGGCGTTCGCCGGCCAGGGCGGTGTCGAACAGGTCGAGGGCCTGCTCGGTGGCCAGCGGCAGCATCCCGGTCCTCGCCAGCCGGCGGAGGTCGGCCTCGGTCAGGTTCCCGGTGATGCCGCTGGACTCGG
The DNA here is from genome assembly GCF_042734825.1 of Kitasatospora sp. NPDC059648. Taxonomy (NCBI): domain Bacteria; kingdom Bacillati; phylum Actinomycetota; class Actinomycetes; order Kitasatosporales; family Streptomycetaceae; genus Kitasatospora; species Kitasatospora sp. NPDC059648. The sequence goes on from NZ_JBHWDU010000042.1 coordinate 64,709, forward strand.
CCCACTGGCCCCAGGCCAGGGAGGTGGCAGGCAGACCGCGCGCGTGCCGGTGCTCGGCGAGCGCGTCGAGGAACGCGTTCGCGGCGGCGTAGTTGGCCTGCCCGGGGGCGCCGAACACCCCGGACGCCGAGGAGAACAGCACGAACGCCCGCAGGTCCAGGTGTTCGGTGGCCTCGTGCAGGTGCCACGCGGCATCGGCCTTCGCACGCAGCACCGTGTCGATCTGCTCCGGTGTCATCGATCCCACCACGGCGTCGTCGACGACCCCTGCGGCGTGCACGACGGCCCTCAGGTCGGGGATCGAGGCGACGAGGTCCCGCAGTGCCCCGCGGTCACCGGCGTCGCAGGCGACCACGGTGAGGGCGGCGCCCAGCTCCTGCCGGAGCCCGGGCGGCTCGATGCCGCGGCGGCCGGCGAGCACCACGTGCCGGGCGCCGTGCCGCGCGACCAGGTGCCGGGCGACCAGGACGCCGAGGGTGCCGGTGCCGCCGGTGATCAGCACGGTGCCGTCCAGGGGCGGACCGTCCAGGGGCCCGGTCGGCCCGGTCTGGGCGGTCGGGGCGGCCCTCACCAGCCTCGGCACGAGGGGGGTTCCGTCGCGCAACTCGATCTCGGGCTCGCCGTCGCTCACGGCGGCGCGCACCGCGGCGGGGATCGCCCGTCGTGAGGCGGCCGTGCCGTCGTGCCGGACGGTCAGGATCCGCCCGGGGTTCTCGCTGTGCGCGCTGCGCAGGAAGCCGCGGGCGGCGGCCGAGGCCAGGTCGTCGCCGGTGAGGACCACGAGCCGGGCCGGCGTGTCGGTGGCCAGGAACTCCCGGACCCTGCCGAGCAGTTCCCGGGTCACCGCATGGGCGGCCGCGACGGGTTCGCCCTCGCCGACGACCTCGTGGAGGACCGTCTCGGTGTCCGGGCCGTCCGGTGCCGCCATCGGGGTCCAGTCGACGGCGAACAGCGTGTTCGGCCGGCGCCCGGCTCCGTGACCCGCCGCTTCGACGGGCCGCAGGACGATCTCGTCGATGCTCACGACCGGCGTCCCGGCGGTGTCGGTGATCCGCACCGCGTAGGTGTCCGGCCCGGTCGGGTGCAGCACCACGCGGACCGTCGCGGCCGACCCGGTGACCGACACACCGGAGAACGAAAAGGGCATCCGCGCCGGGCTGCCGTCGGCGCCGCCGCCCTCGGCAGCGAGGCCGGCGAGCAGGGTCAGCGGCTGTATGGCGGCGTCCAGGAGCGCGGGGTGGACGCGGTAGCCGGTGAGCTGCGCGGGGCCCGCCGGGAAGCTCACGTCGGCGTGCAGGTCCTCGCCGTTCCGCCGGACGGCGGTGAGCCCCTGGAAGGTCGGCCCGTAGTCGTAGCCGGCTTCGGCGAGCCGGTCGTAGAGCGAGCCGATATCGATCGGCGCGGCCTCGCTGTCCTCCGCCCCGGGCACGGCCGTCCGGTCGGCCGGTGTCGCCCGGTCCGCCGGCGGACTGAGCACGCCGGTCGCGTGGCGGGTCCACTCGTCGGGCTCGGCGGAGGTGCGGGAGTGGACGGTGACGGGCCGGCGTCCGGTGTCGTCGGGCGCGCCGACGGTGACCTGCACGTGCACACCGTCGCGCTCGGACAGCACGAGCGGCGCCTCCAGGACCAGCTCGGAGAGTACGGGGCTGGCCGTGTGCTCGCCGGCGTGGACGGCCATGTCCACGAACGCCATCGCGGGCAGCAGCGTCGAACCGAGCACGGTGTGCTCGGCCAGCCACGGGTGGACGGACGCGGAGAGCTTCCCGGTCAGCACCACGCCCTGCCCGTCGGGGAGCTTCACCAGGGACCGCAGCAGCGGGTGGTCGGGCGTGTCGGGGCCCTCCGACGGGGTGGTGGGCTGGAGCCAGTAGTGCTGGTGCTGGAAAGCGTACGAAGGCACACGCACGCCCGACGCCGCCACCGCCGTGGCCGCGGGCGGCGACCAGCGCACCGCACCATCCGCCCACAACCGCCCCAACCCCGCGAACAACCGCTCCGGAGAATCACCACCACGCCGCATCAACCCCGTCCCCACCAGCAACGGATGCGGCCCCACCTCCACGAACCCCGCAACCCCCTGACCCGCCAACCACTCCATCGCATCGGCGAACCGCACCGGCTCCCGCACCTGCCGCACCCAGTA
>NZ_JBHWDU010000043.1:0-65946 GCF_042734825.1 Kitasatospora sp. NPDC059648
GTCCGGTGTGACGCCCCGCGACTCGTAGAGCCGGAACAGTGCGGTTTCCAGCGCGAAGAGCGCGGGCTGGGTGTACTGGGTCTGGTGGAGGGCGTTCTCGTCGCCGAACACGACCTCGCGCAGTGGCCGCTCCAGGTGCGGGTCGAGCGCGGCGCAGGCCTCGTCGAAGGCGGCGGCGAACACGGGCTGGGTCTCGTACAACTCCCGGCCCATGCCGAGGCGTTGTGCGCCCTGTCCGGTGAACAGGAAGGCGGTCTTCCCGGCGCGCACCGTCCCCTGGACGGCCTGCGGGCTGGACGCGCCCTCGGCCACAGCGGCCAGGCCGGCCAGCAGCTCCTCCCGGCTCTCGCCGAACACCACCGCCCGGTGCGGGAAGAGCGCCCGTCCGGTGGCCAGGGCCCTGGCGACCTCGACAGGGTGCCGGTCGCCGTCGGAGTCGATGAACTCGCGCATCCGGGCGGCCTGTTCACTCAGGGCCGGCTCGCTCTTCGCGGAGAGCAGCAGCGGCGGCAGCACCTCGGAGACTTCGGGCTCGGCGACGGTGCTCTCCGGCGCGGCCTCCAGGATCACATGGGCGTTCGTCCCGCTGATGCCGAAGGAGGAGACGGCGGCGCGGCGCGGGTGGTCGGTCTGCGGCCAGTCCCGGGCCTCGGTGAGCAGCGAGACCGCGCCGGACTCCCAGTCGACGTGCGGGGTGGGCTCGTCCACGTGGAGGGTGCGGGGCAGCACGCCGTGACGCATCGCCTCGACCATCTTGATGACGCCGCCGACGCCCGCCGCGGCCTGCGCATGGCCGATGTTGGACTTCAACGAGCCGAGCCAGAGGGGCCGTTCGGGATCGCGCTGCTGCCCGTAGGTGGCCAGCAGGGCCTCCGCCTCGATCGGGTCGCCGAGCCTGGTGCCGGTGCCGTGCGCCTCGACCGCGTCGACCTGGTCCGCCGACAGCCGGGCGTTGGCCAGCGCCGTACGGATGACCCGTTCCTGCGAGGGACCGTTCGGCGCCGTGAGACCGTTGCTGGCGCCGTCCTGGTTGACCGCCGAGCCGCGGATCACCGCGAGCACCGGGTGGCCGTTGCGCTCGGCGTCGGAGAGCCGCTCCAGCAGCAGCATGCCGGCGCCCTCGGCCCAGCTGGTGCCGTCGGAGGCGGCCGAGAACGCCTTGCACCGGCCGTCGGGGGCCAGGCCGCGCTGGTGGCCGAACTCGACGAACATGCCGGGGCTGGACATCACGGCGACACCGCCGGCCAGGGCGAGGCCGCACTCGCCCTGCCGCAGGGCCTGCGCCGCGAGGTGCAGTGCGACCAGCGAGGACGAGCAGGCGGTGTCCACCGTCACCGCAGGGCCCTCGAACCCGAGGGTGTACGAGATGCGGCCGGACGCGACGCTGGACGTGGTGCCGGTGAGCAGGAAGCCGCCGTAGGTCCCGCCGCCCTCGTGCAGCCGGGGGCCGTACTCCTGGGGCATCGCGCCGACGAACACGCCGGTGCGGCTGCCGCTCAGCTGCGCGGGGTCGACCCCGGCCCGCTCGAACGCCTCCCAGCTGGTCTCCAGCAGCAGTCGCTGCTGCGGGTCCATGGCCGTGGCCTCGCGCGGGTTGATGCCGAAGAACGCGGCGTCGAACCGGTCCGCGTCGTAGAGGAAGCCGCCGTAGCGGGCGTAGGTCGTGCCGGGGGTGCCGGGCTCCGGGTCGTACAGCTCGGTGAGGTTCCAGCCGCGGTTGTCGGGGAACCCGCCGATCGCGTCCACGCCGTCGGCGACCAGGCGCCACAGTGCCTCGGGGGAGTCGGCCCCGCCCGGGAAGCGGCAGGCCATCCCGATGACGGCGATCGGCTCGTCGCTCGCCACGGCGGTCTCGGCGGCTCCGGCGCCCTCGCCGCCGGCCAGCCGGTCGAGGAGGTGGCGGGCCAGGGCGGTCGGGGTGGGCTGGTTGTAGACCAGTGCGGCGGGCAGGGCGAGGCCGACGGTGGCGGCCAGGCGGTTGCGCAGTTCCACGCCGAGCGCGGAGTCGAAGCCGAGCTCCTTGAAGGTGCACCGGGAGTCGACCGCGTCCGCCCTGAGGTGGCCGAGGACGATGGCGGCGCTGGAGCGGACCACGTCGAGCAGGACCTCCTCCCGCTCGGTGTCGGTGAGGCCGTCCAGGCGGCGCGCCCACGCGGACCCGGCGGCGGGCAGCGGTTGCTCCTCGGGCTCGGGCTCGCCGGCGGCGGGCCAGAACGCGGTCTCGGTGCCGTCGCCGTCGGCCGGCGGCTCGGGCCAGTAGCGGCGGCGCTGGAAGGCGTAGCCGGGCAGGGCGATCCGGTGCGGCGCGTGGTGCGCGAGCAGCGCGGGCCAGTCCACCGCGGCGCCGTTGACGTGCAGTTCGGCGAGCGCGCCGAGGAAGGAGCGCCAGGAGTCCTCGCCGCGCCTCAGGGTGCCCAGGACCAGGGCCCCTTCGGTGCCGGCCTCCTCCAGGCTCTCGCTGATGGCGAGGGTGAGCACGCCGTGCGGGCTGCTCTCGACGAAGGTGCGGTGGCCGGCCGCGAGCAGCGCCTCGACGGCGCGGTCGAAGCGGACCGGGCGGCGCAGGTTGGTGTACCAGTAGTCGGCGTCGAGCCCGGCGGTGTCCAGCAGTCCGCCGGTGACGGAGGAGTAGAACGGCACCTCGCCGGCACGCGGGCGGATCGGGGCGAGTTCGGCGAGCAGCTGCTCGCGGATCGTCTCGACGTGCGGGGAGTGCGAGGCGTAGTCGACCCGGATCCGGCGCGCCCGGACATCGGCCCGCTCGGCGGCGGTGAGCAGTTCGTCGATGGCGGTCGCGTCACCGGAGATCACGGCGGCGGCCGAGCCGTTGACGGCGGCGAGCGCGAGCCGCCCGCCCCACGGCGCGATGAACCGTTCGGCCTGCTCGGCCGGCAGCGCGACCGAGGCCATGCCGCCCTGCCCGGCCAGTGCGGTGATGGCGCGGCTGCGCAGGGCGACCACCCGGGCGGCGTCGTCCAGGCTGAGGGCACCGGCGACGTACGCGGCGGCGATCTCGCCCTGCGAGTGGCCGACCACCGCGTCGGGGCGCACCCCGACCGACTCCCAGAGCCGGGCCAGTGACACCATCACCGCGAAGAGCACCGGTTGGACGACGTCGACCGCGTCCAGGCCGGGCGCTCCGGGCGCGCCGCGCAGTACCGCCAGCAGGTCCCAGTCGACGTACGCGGCAAGGGCGTTCGCGCATTCGGCGATCGACTCGCGGAAGGCGGGGGAGGCGTCCAGCAGCTCCAGGGCCATGCCGGCCCACTGGGAGCCCTGGCCGGGGAAGACGAAGACGGTCCGGCCGTGGTCGTCGCCGACGCCGCGGACGAGTCCGGGCGCGTCCTCGCCCCGGGCCAGTCGCGCCAGCAGGCCGCGCAGCTCGGCGATGTCGGTGCCGAGCAGGACGGCCCGGTGCTCGAAGGCGGTGCGGGTGGCGGCCAGCGAGTGGCCGACGTCGACGGCCTCGACGGCCTCGACGGCGTCGGGCCCGGAGGCCAGGGCCTCGGCGAGCCGGGCGGCCTGGGCGCGCAGGGCCTGCTCGGTGCGGGCCGACACCGGCCACGGCACCGCGACGGCGGCGGCCGGCCCGGCGGAGGTGCCCGCGCTGCCGGGCTCGGCGGCGTGCGGCGCCTCGGTGACGACCACGTGGCAGTTGGTGCCGCCCACGCCGAAGGAGCTCACGCCGGCCACCAGCGGGGCGTCCGGGGCGGGCCAGTCGCCGAGCTCCTGCTGCACCCGAAGGCGCAGCCCGGTCAGGTCGATGGCGGGGTTGGGCGACTCGTAGTTGAGGCTCGCGGGCAGTCGGCGGTGGTGGATGCCGAGCGCGGTCTTCAGCAGGCCGACGATGCCGGCGGCGCCCTCCAGATGGCCGATGTTGGTCTTCACCGACCCGACGTGGAGCGGGAGTTCGCGCGGGCGGGTGGATCCGAGCGCCTCGCCGAGCGCAGCGGCCTCGATCGGGTCGCCGACCGGGGTGCCCGTGCCGTGCAGTTCGACGTACTGGACCGCTTCGGGTGCGACCCCGGCCTGCGCGCAGGCCAGCCGGATCACCTCGGCCTGCGCCTGCGCACTGGGCACGGTGAGGCCGGGGGTGGCTCCGTCGTTGTTGGTGGCGCTGCCGCGGACGACGCAGTACACCCGGTCGCCGTCGGCCAGCGCCCGGGTCAGCGGCTTGAGCACCACGACGCCGCCGCCCTCTCCGCGGACGTAGCCGTTGGCGCGCGCGTCGAAGGTGAAGCAACGGCTGTCGGGGGAGAGGCCGCCGAAGCTCACCGAGCGCGCGGTGCTGTCCGGGACGATGCTCAGGTTGACACCGCCGACCAGCGCCAGGGTGGACTCCCCGCGCCGCAGGCTCTCGACGGCCATGTGCACGGCCAGCAGCGAGGAGGACTGGCCGGCGTCCAGGGTGAGGCTCGGCCCGTTCAGCCCGAGCGTGTACGAGACGCGGTTGGCGATCACGCCGCGCTGCACGCCGGTGAAGGTGTGCCGGGTGAGCGACCGGCTGCCGCTGCGCTGGAGCAGCGTGGCGTAGTCGTCCCAGATGGCGCCGACGAAGACGCCGGTGCGGGTTCCGGCCAGCGCGTCGGGCACGATGCCGGCGTCCTCCAGCGCCTCCCAGCCGAGCTCCAGCATCAGGCGCTGCTGCGGGTCCATGGTGACGGCCTCGCGCGGGGAGATCCCGAAGAAGGCCGCGTCGAAGCGGTCGATCCGGTCGAGGAAACCCGCCCGGCCACCGGGACGGCCGGCGAGCGCGTCGCCGAAGCGGTCCGTGGGGGCGTCGGCGATGGCGTCGACGCCATCGCACAGCAACCGCCAGAACGCGGCCGGGTCGGGTGCCTGCGGCAGCCGGCAGGAGAGGCCGATGACGGCGATCGCGTCGTCGCCTTCCAGGGGCAGAACATTCTGGGGACCGTTGGCACCAGTCATCGCTTTCGCTGCCTCCTACGGAGTGTGGCCGGCCGCGTACCGGGGTCAGGACGCTCGTCGTGACCACCGTCGGCGCAGCGGCCAAACCCTGCCTTGGCGGCCGCTAAACCGGCGCCTGCCCGTGTGGACGCGGCCGCTGAACCGGCGCCCGCCTGCACGGACGCGGCCGCACGCGGGTGTGCGAACACGACGAGCCGGGCTGTCCGCGTGGGGTTCGGACAGCCCGGCTCGTCGTCGGGGTGGGGGTGCGGGATCAGGCTCCGGAGCGGGCGAGGACCCGGTCGTCGGCGGCCAGGATCGCCCGGTGCACGTCCTGCAGCGAGGTGCAGGGCTCCAGCCCGAGCTCGTCGATCAGGGTGCTGCGTGCGGTCTGGTAGACCTTCAGGGCGTCGCCGCGGCGGTCCGCGCGGTAGAGCGCGAGCATCAGCTGCCGGTAGAAGGTCTCACGCAGGGGAGTCTCCTCGACCAGCGCGAACAGTCGTCCCACCAGCTCGCGGTGGTAGCCGAGTCGGAGCTTGGCGTCGATGTGCATCTCGATGCAGTCCAGGCGGGCCTCGGTGAGCCAGGTGGCGAAACTGCGCAGGATCGGCCCGTCGCCGATGCCGCCGAGGACCGGTCCGCGCCACAGCGCCAGTGCACGGTCGAAGGCCTCGCAGGCTTCCTGGTAGCGCTGCTCGCGCAGGTATCTGCGGCCCAGGTCGGTGAGGTCGAGGAAGGCCCGGTGGTCGACCTCGTCCGAGCGCAGCCGCAGCATGTAGCCGGAGGAGCGGGTGACGATCGGGCTGTCCGGATGGCCGAGCCGGCCGAGGAACTTGCGCAGGTCGGAGATGTAGACGTGCAGCCCGGCGGTGGCCCGCCGGGGCAGGCGGTCGCCCCAGATCTCGTTCATCAGCTGGTCGGCCGTCACCACGTGGTCCGAGCGGACGAGCAGGGCGGCGAGCAGCGTCTCGACCTTCTGGGCGCTGATGTGGGACGGGCCGGTCCCGTCGACGACGCGCAGCGGCCCCAGTAACTGGTACTTCATCACAGGCTCCTTCAGGCCGAGGCGGTGTCGAGGAGGGCGCGCAGGGTGCCGGCGACCGTGTCGACCACGGCATCCCGGTGCTCGTCGAGGTAGAAGTGGCCGCCGGGGAAGATCCGCAGGGCGAACTTCCCGGTGGTGTGGTTCTGCCAGGCCGCGGCCTGGTCGAGCGAGGTGTGCGGGTCGTCGTCGCCGACCAGCATGGTCAGCGGGCAGTCCAACGGCGCCTCGGGAACCCAGGTGTGGGTCTCGATCGCCCGGTAGTCGCCGCGGATGGCCGGCAGGATCGCGTCCAGCATGTCCTGGTCCTCCAACCACTGCGGGTCGGTGCCGCCGACCTCCGTCAACTCCCGGACCACACCGGCCTGGTCGCGCAGGTGGACGGTGCCGGAGGGCAGCCGTGAGGGCGCCGGGTATCCGGAGGCGAACAACCACAGCGGAAGGTCGCCCCGGTCCCGGCGCAGCCGCTGGGCGACCTCGAAGGCCAGCACCGAGCCCATGCTGTGTCCGAAGAACGCGAACTGGCCGTCGAGCCAGGGCAGCACCGCCTCGTAGGCGCGGTCGGCCAGTTCGGGCAGGTTGTCGATGCACTTCTCCGCCCTGCGGTCCTGTCGGCCGGGGTACTGCAGGGCCAGTACCTCGGTGTCCGGGGCCAGGGCCTGCGACAGCGGGTAGTAGTAGCTGGCCGAACCGCCGGCGTGCGGGAACAGGACGAGCCGCACGGGGGCGTCGGGGGACGGGTGGAAACGGCGGACCCACGCGGCCGTAGTCCTGGATGTGGCAGTCATGCGTGTTCCTTCCATGACGGAACGTCACCGCGATCGCAGTGTCGGCGGTACCTCAACACGGCCGGGGAATCGAGTGAGAGCGATCCGCCCCGGCAGGTGGGACGGGTGACGGCTGCCGGGGTGTGGGATCAGAAGGTTTCTCAGAGTCTAGGGACGGCGTTGACCGGGCCGGTAGCCCGGCAGTCCCCTATCCGCCCCCTAGTCAATACTTGAGGAAGATTTGAGCCTTCACCCCGGCACGCACTGTTGGTGGCGGAACGTTACTAGGGGTGGTCGGGCTGAACCCTTAAGGTCCCTGGGCGTGAACGCGTCGAGGGCGGAAGCCGGTGTGGCTTCCGCCCTCGGTCCCCGCCACGGCGACGTCCCGGGACCACGGGGGTCCCGGGATTGGAGTCAGCGGGTACGAACGATGTCAGGGGGGACGGGGTCAGCGGGTGCGGACGTGCTCGGCGAGCGCGGCGGGCGTCGGCGCCGAGAACAGGTCGGCGAGCTTCACCGTGACCCCGGTGGACTCCTCGATCCGCTGGAGCAACTGGGCGCCGAGCAGCGAATGGCCGCCGTGGGTGAAGAAGTTGGTGAGCGCCGACACGTCGTCCCGGCCCAACAGCTCCTGGTACATCGTGATGACCGAGCGGGTCAGCTCGTCGGTCGGCTCGGCCTGCTCCTCGTCCGGGCCGGTGGCGGCCCGTCCGGCGCTCGCCAGCGCCTCCAGGGCCAGGTAGTCGACCTTCTCGTTGGCGTTGACGGGGAACGCTTCGACCACGACGAAGTCCTGGGGGATGGCGGAGTTGGGCAGTTCCCTGCGGGCGTGCTCCCAGAGCTCGGAGACGAGCCCGGGGCCGGCTGCCGACTCCACGAACACCACCAGCCGGCCGTCCGCGCTGCGGTCGCCGACCACGATCGCGGCCGAGGCGCGCACCTGCGGATGGCCGAGCACGGCCGCCTCGATCTCGCCCAGCTCGATCCGGTTGCCGCGGAGCTTGACCTGCCGGTCGGAGCGGCCGAAGATCTCGAGGTTGCCGTCCGGGCGCCACCGGCCGGTGTCACCGCTGCGGTAGAACCGGCCCCACTGCGGGTGGTCGCCGAACCGGGCCGCGTTCAGCTCGGGTCGCTCGTGGTAGCCGAGGGAGACGCCGGCCCCGGCGATGCACAGCTCGCCGCGCACCCCGATCGGCAGCTCGCGTCCGTCCGGCGCGGCCACCCACATCCGGATGTTCGAGATCGGCTTGCCGATGTGCGGCCGCTCGCCCAGCTCCTCGTCGGCCCGCAGCACGCCCCAGGTGCACCAGGTGATGGTCTCGGTCGGGCCGTAGGCGTGGTGGAGCTCGCAGCCGGTGGCCAGCAGCTGTTCGGCCAGCGGTACGGGCAGCGGCTCGGCGCCGATGACCACCCGCCGGCCGTCGAGCTGGTCGGCCACGTGGTCCAGGACCAGCCGCCAGGTGGTCGGGGTGGCCTGGATGATGCCCGGCTGGTGACGCTTGACCAGCTCCAGCAGCACCCGGCCGTCCACCCGGGCCTCGTCCGGCGCGATCACGATCCGGCCGCCCGAGTAGAGCGGGACGTAGTGCTCCAGGTTGGCCATGTCGAACGCGAACGTGGTCATCCAGAGGGTGGCGTCCCCCGGCGTGGCGCCCAGCCGCACGGTGTAGTCGGCGGCGATGTTCGAGATGGCGCGGTGGGGGAGCAGCGCCCCCTTGGGGCGGCCGCTGGAGCCGGAGGTGTAGATGAGGTAGGCGGGCGCCTCGGGATCGATCACGGGCGCCGCGCCGACCGCGTCGGCTGCGGCCTCGGCCTCGGGGACCGCCGCCAGCGGCAGTTCGGTCATGGCGCGGTCCGCCGGCAGGGCCAGCTCCCGGTCGGTGACGATGACCTTCGCGCCGGAGTCCTCCAGCAGGTAGGCCACCCGCTGTGCCGGGTGCTCCGGGTCGATCGGCAGGTAGGCGGCGCCGGCCAGCCAGATGCCCAGGACGGTGGCGGTCAGCTCGGGAGACCGGGCCGCGGCGAGGGCGACGATGTCGCCGGCCGCGACGCCGGCCGCGACCAGCCGGTCCCGGGTGTCGAGCGCGGCCGCCCAGAGCCGGCCGTAGCTGACGGTGCGGTCGCCCTGCTCGACCGCGACCGCGTGCGGGTCGGCGCGGACGTTGGCGTGGACGGCGGTCGGCACGTCGGGCGGGTCGAAGCGCATCACGGTGTCGTTGGCGGCCCCGATCACGGCCCGGTCCTGCTCGTTCCAGACCTCCAGCCGGCCGACCGGCCGGGCCGGGTCCTCGGCGCAGGTGACCAGCAGCTCGTCGTAGCGCGCCAGCAGCGCCTCGATGTCCGCCCGGCCCAGCTTGTCGGTGCCGTACCGGGCGATGATCGTGATCTCCGACTCGGCGGAGGCCAGGAAGAACTCCAGGTCGAACTTGCTGTAGCCGTTCTCCAGAACCAGCGGGCGGCCGCGCCGGCCGTTCACCGTCAGTTCGTCGCCCAGGTCCAGTTGCGGGAAGTAGTTGAACAGGTGCCGGCACAGCCGGTTGCGCCAGGACGACCCGGCACGGGGGACCAGGTCCGAGATGCTGTCCACCGGGACGTCGGCGTGGCCCAGCGCGGCGAAGTAGGTGTCGCGGGCGCGGCGGACGAGGTCCCGGAAGCCCTCGGCCGGGTCGACCGCGACCCGCAGCGGGAGCACGTTGGTGTGGTGGCCGACCGACCCCGGGGCCTCCTTGGGGCGCACGCTCACCGGGGAGCCGACGGTGATGTCGGGACCGGCGCCGTGCGCGGCGAGCAGCACGTAGTAGGCGGTCAGCAGGATCACCGCCTCCGGGGCGCGCGCCTCGCGCTGGAGGGTGGTGACGGCGGCCCGGGCCCGGTCCGAGAGCCGGTGGCCGACCTGGTCGCCGAGCAGCGTCGGCCGGGCCCCGTCCGGTGCGCCGCAGGCGAGGTCGAGCGCTTCCGGGTCGAAGTCCTCCAACTGCTCGCGCCAGAACGCCAGGCTGCGCTCGCTCGGCTCGGGCTCCACGAACGTCGGTACCACGGTGAGCAGTTCGGCGGGCACGGACTGCCCCTGGACGAGCCGCTGGTAGGCGGCCACCAGCTCGTGGAGCAGCGTGGTGCCCGAGATGATGTCGTAGACCAGGTGGTGGAAGGCCAGGCAGACCACGTTGCCGTCGGGGTGGTGGAAGAGCCCCGCGCGCACCAGCGGCCGGCCGTCGAAGGCGAACCGCCGGGTGACCCACGGTCGGAGCGCGAGTTCGATGCCCTCGGCGGCCGGGGAGAAGTCCTCGACCTCCTCGATCCGGACGTCGAACTCCTGCTCCGGGACGACCGCCTTCATCAGCTCGGCGCCCGAGGTGAAGTAGACGGTCCGGAGCACCTCGTGGCGGTGCAGCAGGACGTCCAGGCTCTCCTGCAATGCGACGGGGTCGAGCTCGCCCTCGACCTGGAACGCGAGCGAGAGGTTGTTGGCCGCTGCCTCCGGAACGAGACGCTCCAGCAGCCACATCGCCTCTTCCTTGCGGGTGGCCGTCGACAGTTCACGTGTGGATCGGCCTGCGGGTGCTGCGCCGGCTTTCGCTGCGGGTCCCATGGGATCCTCCCCTTGACGGACGGCTGTGATCCTGTTGGCACGGCTTGCCATATTTCCAGCGACGATACAAGGGCGGGTGCCGCCGGGTAACCCCTAGTCGGAAATTCCGGGATCGGCAGTGCACGAATCCACGGACAGGGGTCGGATAGGGGTGCCAGGGGCTACCGTCGGAATTCCCTCGAATTTAGGGTTGGGCAGGATCATCGGCATGCGACCGCGAAGACCAAAGGAGTGGTGATGGCGGAGTCCGGCTCGTGGAAGACCCTGGTGGAAGGTGACGGATCCGAGGGGATCGTCCTCGCGGTGGATTTCGACACCACCGGTCGTCCGGAGGCGCGCTTCTCGGACCTGGTGGCGAACCTGGGCACCGGCCTGACGGTCTGGGAGACCGTGCCGCCGGCCCACGGCACCGAGCACGCGAAGAGCGGCAAGGGCTACATCGACTACTGGGCCGGGCGGCTGGAGGAGGAGCGGCCGCCGGTGCGGGCGCTGCTCGGCTTCTGCGCCGGCGCGGTCTACGCGGCGGCGCTGGCCGAGCGGATCGCCGACTGGCAGGAGAGCGAGCCGCAGCTGATCGTCTTCGACCCGGAGATCTCCGTGTCCCAGACGCTGATGTGGCAGTACCACAAGGTCGTGGGCTTCATGGCCTCGGTGATCTCCGAGGCGGACGTGGCCGCGGCCCGCGAGGCCGGGCTGAAGGTCCTGGAGGCCTGCCCGGAGATCGGCGCGCTGCGGGACGGGCTGATCCGGCTGATCCGGGAGATCGGCGAGCCGGCCTTCACCCGGGTGGGCCTGGACGCCACGCGGCGGGAGGAGCTCTTCACCGTCTTCGAGTCCTTCCTGAGCTACCTGGCGGCGGCGAGCGAGCTCGACCCGGTGGACCGCTGGCGGCGGGCAGTGGCGTTCAGCTCGGCGAGCCCGCTCAGCGGGCTGCGCGCGATGCGTTCCTCCGGGGTCGGCGAGGGGGTCACCGTCGCCCGGGAGGTCGAGATGGACGTGGAGCACGGCTCGATGCTGGCGCACCGGGAGCTCGCCGCCGCGGTCGGGGGCCTGCTGCGCGATTGAGGGACCGCCCGAGTGGACGGGCCCCGGTCGGAACTCCGGCCGGGGCCCCTGTTCGTGCCCGGCGGAAACGGGCAGCGGAAAACCGCCGGCGAGCCGTGTGATTCGGCTCGCCGGCGGTTCTGGAAAATCTGGAAAGGCCCGTCACTCCGCAATTTCGGTACGCGCGGTCCATTCGAATACTGCGGTCCGGTCGCCATCCAGGGAAACGAACTCGCCGGCGTGCCGGAAATGCTCGTAACCGCCGTAGCGGCTGTATTTGATGGCCTCGGTGAGCGAATCGGTGAGCTGGATCCGGTCCTCGTCGCGGATGGACTGGGGGCCGCCGACCAGCAGCGCCTTGATCTTGCCCATGCGGAACCTCCTGTCAGGGGAATGGGTCTCCGGCGGAGTCGTCACCGGCCGGCGAACTCGGTCAGCAGCGAGGCCACCAGGGTCGCCTCGACGTTGCCGCCGGAGAGCAGCACGCCGACGTCGAGCCCGCGCCAGCGCGGGTCGACCACGAGCCGCAGCGCGGCGGCCAGCGCGGTGGCGGCGGCCGGTTCCACCAGCAGCCGGGTGTGGGTGAGGGCCACGGCCATCGACTCGGCGATCTCGGCCTCGTCCACGGTGAGCACCTCGGCCAGCGACGCGTGGCAGGTGTCGAAGGGGAGTTGGCCGATCCGGTCGGGGCGCAGGCCGTCCGCGATGGTCGGCCGTACCGGGACGTTCACCGGCCCGCCGCGGCGCAGCGCCTCGGTGAGCGCGGGCACCGACGAGGGCTCGGCCGCGACGACGGCGATGTGCTCGCCCGCGGTGGCGAGGCAGGCGCCGGCCACCGCGCTGCCGCCGCCGACCGGCAGGACCACGGCGTCCAGCCGGCTCCCGGCCGCGCGGACCTGGTCGAGGAGTTCGGCGGTGGCGGTGCCCTGACCGGTCACCACGTCGGGGTCCTGGTAGGGATCGACGACGTCGTAGCCGTGCACCGCCCGGTGCTCCTCCACCGCGGCGATCCGGTCGGCCAGGACGGTGCCGGCCTGGATCACCCGGGCGCCGGTCTCCTGGATCCGCCGCACCTTGGTCGGTGCGGCGTCGCACGGCAGGACCAGGGTGGCGGGAAGTCCGCACTCGCGCGCCGCGAGTGCGACGGCGATCGCGTGGTTGCCGGTGCTCTGCGCCACCACGCCCCGGCTGCCCGCGGCGGCCAGGCGCCCGACGGCCAGGAGGGCGCCGCGCAGCTTGAACGAGCCACCGCGCTGGAGGTTTTCGGCCTTGAGCCAGAGCCTGGCGCCGGCTCGGCGGTCGAGGTCGTCGCTGCGGACGACCGGGGTCCGCACCACCCGGCCGGCCAGTCGCCGCTGGGCATCGTGTACGTCACTGCGGGTCAGCGGCCGCTCGGCGACCGCGACGCTCGCGTTGGTCTGGGGCATCGCACCTCACTTACGCTCGCGGGGCGGGGCGCCACGGTGCGCCCTCCGGGAGTCCGGGCACGTCCGGCAGCTGTACTTGCGGAGATGCCGGCGGTACGGCATGAGTATGGGGAGAGGCTCTAAAGTCGGCCCAAGTCAGGCGCGGGGGCGCCCGGAGGGGCCGCGTGGTTCGCCCGGGCGGCAAAGGGTGCAGGCGACACGGCGGTCTTGGGAAAAATTTGACAGTTGACCTTTTTTCAGGAGCGGTCATACATTCATGCCATCGTATCCGCTCGCCGAGGAGCGTGATGCAGTGCGATGGCCACCGGGCCAGCCGTTCCGCCCGGAAGACGGCAAGTGAGCGGGTGCCAACACCGTGAGTACATTTCGGGGTTCCAGGGGCCGGGCGCCCGGATCGGGTGTTCACTGCTGCCGGGTGTGAGCGGCAACGGTCGCGGAGCCGGGCCGGCCCGGAGCGCGGAGCTGGGAGCAGGAGTCCCGTACGACGAGGCGGTGTCGATCGATCTGCGGTACAGGGGGAATCATGACGATCGGGCTTGTCGAACGACACAGAGAACTCGACTCCCTGGAGGAGTTGCTCCGGGCCACCGCGCTCGGCAGATGTCAGGTGGCCCTGGTCGGCGGACCGGTCGGCAGCGGGAAGACCGAGCTGCTGCACGCCCTCGCGGAGAGCGCGATGCGCCAGGACGCGGTGGTGTTCACCGCCCTCGCCACCTGCTCCGAGCAGGTCGTGCCGATGGCCGTGGTCTCCCAGCTGCTCTCCCCGTCGACGGCCTCGGAGACCTCCCCGTCGCTGTTGCGGGCGCTCGCCGAAGCCGCCGCGGAGGTGCTCACGCTGTCGCCCGAGGCCCTGCTCGCCGGGGACGGCGCGCTGTCCACGCCCGCGCTGGACGCCCTGTGTGGCGCGCTGGTGGCCGCGGCGGCCGACCGGCCGGTGGTGATCTGCGTCGACGACGTCCAGTTCGCGGACGCGGGATCACTGGACTGCCTGCTGCACCTGATGCACCGGCTGCGCTACGCCCGGGTGCTGTTCGTACTGAACGAGTCGGACCACCACCACCGCTACAACCCGCTCTTCCGGGTCGAGTTGCTCCGCCAGCCCGGCTTCCGTCGGATCCGGGTGGGCCCGCTGTCGCCGGCCGGTGTCGAGCGGATGGCCGGCGCCGAACTGGGCCGTGACTGGGCCGTCGCGCACGGCGCCCGCTGTCACGCCGTCACGGGCGGGAACCCGCTTCTCGTCCGGGCGCTCCTGGACGACCACCGGACCGCCGCCGCCCTGGCCTGCTCCGAACGGCCGGACGACGCCCTGGAGTTGGGTGACTCCTACGGCCAGGCGGTGCTGGCCTGCCTGCACCGGGGCAGCGAGCCGATGCTGATGGTCGCCCGTGCCCTCGCCGTGCTGGACGCCTCCGGGGCGCCCGAGTTGGTCGACCGGCTGGTCGGCCTCGCCCCCCAGGAGGTGGACCAGGCCGTCGAGGAGCTCGCGGTGGCCGGGGTGCTCGCGGACGGCGGCTTCCGCCACCCGGCGGCGCGGGCCGCGGTGCTGGACGACCTGAGCCCCGACCACAAGGTGCGGCTGCACCGCTCGGCGGCCCGGCTGCTGCACAGCACCGGCGCGTCGGCCATCGAGGTGGCCCACCACCTGCTGGCCGCCGACGAGCCGGACGAGCCGTGGGCGTCCCAGATCCTGCGCGCGGCCGCCGACCTCGCCCTGCACGACGACGAGGCCGAACTGGCCATCCGACTGCTGAAACTGGCGACCCGCGCGGCCGTCTGCGAGGACGAGCGGCTGGCCGTCACGATCGACCTGGTCCGCGCCGAGTGGCGGGTCAACCCGGCGCTCTCCGCCAGCCGCCTGGACTCGCTGGCCGCGGCCCTGCGGGACGGGCGGCTGCTCCCCTTCGAGGCGATCGGCGTGGCCAAGACGATGCTCTGGCACGGCCGGGTCGCCGATGCGGTGGAGGCGCTCTCCCTGCTCGGCCGGCTCGGTGAGCACAGCCGCGAGCTCGCCGCCGAACTCGGCGCGCTGGCCAAGTGGTTGCGCACCTGCTACCCCGAACTCCTGGAGCACCTGCCGATCGTGCCGACCGCGGGCAAGGCCCGTAGCCTGCTGATCGGCTTCGAGTCCCGGGCGGCCGGCCTGCTGTCCACCGTGCTGACCGGGGACGCGGACGACGCCACGCTCAGTTCCGCGGAGCAGATCCTGCGGGCCTCCGAGCTGGACGACACCATGCTCGAACCGATCGAGCACGCCCTGCTCGCACTCGTCTACGCGGACCAGCCGGCCCGGGCCGCCAGCTGGTGCGACCCGCTGCTCGACGAGGCCGTCAGCCGCAACGTCCCGGCCTGGACGGCCCGGCTCTCGTCCATCCGGGCCCTGGCCGCGGTCCGCCAGGGCGACATGGTGGCCGCCGAACGGCACGGTGAGACCGCGCTCGCCCAGCTCACCCCGCGCAGCTGGGGGATGGCGGTCGGCATGCCGCTGGCCGGACTGATCCTGGCGAAGAGCGCGCTGGGCGACCACGACGGCGCGGCGGCCCTGGTGAACAACCCGGTGCCGAAGAGCATGCTGACCACCCGCTACGGCCTGCACTACCTGCACGCGCGCGGAATCCACCACCTGGCCACCGAGCGCCTCGGCGCCGCCCTGTCCGACTTCGTCACCTGCGGCGACCTGATGGACCGCTGGGGCATCGACCGGCCCGCCCTCGTCCCCTGGCGGTCCGCCGCCGCGAGCGCGCTGCTGCGCCTCGGGGAGCGGGAGCAGGCGGTCATGCTGGCGGAGGAGCAGCTGGAGAAGACCAGCCCCGGACACTCCCGCAGCCGCGGCATCACCCTGCGCACGCTCGCGCGGGCCGGTGAGGCGAGCCGCCGCCCGATCCTGCTGCGGGAGGCCGTCGTCAATCTGGAGCAGGCCGGGGACCGCTTCGAACTCGACCTGGCCATGGCCGAGTTGGAGGAGTCGCAGGCCGTGCTCGACCGGCCGGACCGGTCCCGGGGGCTGCTGGAGCAGACCCTGAGCCTGGCCCCGGAGAGCCGGCCCGAGCCGGCCGAGGACTCCGCGTCCGGTGAGCCGGAGGCCTGGGTCCCCGCCCAGCGCACGCCGGGGCAGGCCGGCGTCGCCGCGCTCAGCGACGCCGAGCTGCGGGTGGCCGCACTGGCCTCGCTCGGCTGCACCAACCGGGAGATCGCGAGGAAGCTCTTCATCACCGTCAGCACCGTGGAGCAGCACCTGACCCGGGTGTACCGCAAGCTGAAGGTCGGCCGCCGCGCCGACCTCCCCGCCGACCTCCAGGTGCCGCTGCCGGATACGGCCGTCGC
Organism: Kitasatospora sp. NPDC059648; assembly: GCF_042734825.1. Classification (NCBI taxonomy): domain Bacteria; kingdom Bacillati; phylum Actinomycetota; class Actinomycetes; order Kitasatosporales; family Streptomycetaceae; genus Kitasatospora; species Kitasatospora sp. NPDC059648. The sequence goes on from NZ_JBHWDU010000043.1 coordinate 16,099, forward strand.
ACAGTCCGCGCGCATGCTCGTGGTCGCCTACCGGCGCAAGGCCGCCCTGAACAGCCGGCGGGCGGCCGAGGCCGGGTGACGCGTCAGTAAGCCCGCTGGAGCTGTTCGCGGTGGCCGTCGGCCATCACCCTGAACAGGCCGGTGACCCGGGCGTTGAGCTCGGCCAGGTCGGCGGGGTCGGGCGGGGTGTCGTTCTCCAGCGAGCGCCGCAGCACGTACGCCAGGAGGTCGGCGCGTGCGTCCAGCGGCAGCCCGTCGTCCTCGCCGAGCTCGTGCGCCGTGTAGAAGCCGCGGCTGACGTTGGCCAGGACGTGGACGGCCTCGGCCGGCGACAGCTCGGGGCGCAGGACGCCCTCGTCGGCCAGCATCTGCAGGTAGTCGGGGTTCTCGGCGAGGTCCTGCTGGGCGGCGCGGACGCTCTCGTCCCGGGCGAGGTTGCCGAGGACGGCGGCGTCGGCGAGCAGCAGGGCGCGGACCAGGGGGCGGCGGACGCCCTCAAGGAAGATCACCCGCATCAGCCGGTGCGGCAGGGCGAGGGCCGGTTCCTTGCCGAGTTCGTCCACCAGGTGGTCGAAGAGCCGGAGGGCCTCGCGCTGCAGCACGGCCCAGAAGAGGGCTTCGCGGGTCTTCCAGTGCAGGTAGACGGTGCCCTTGCCGATGCCGGCGCGGGAGGCGACGTCGTCGATGGTGACCCGGCGGTACCCGTGCTGTTCCAGCAGTTCGGCGGTGGTGTCGAGGATCCGCTCGGCCCGTTCCTGGCGAGCGCCGGACCCACTGGGAAGGCGGCTGGAGTGATTCACGGTTCTCATCGTAGAACGATCTTTCAAAGTTCGTCGACCGTCCGGTACGGCCGCACGAGCGTCACGCACAGGGCCGTCAGGACCAGCAGGAAGCAGCTCAGCCAGGCGGCGCAGCGGATCCCCGAGCAGTACGCGGCCGCGTCGACGGGCACCCGCAGCGCCCCGTCGGCGCCGCCCGACCGGGCCCGGTAGACGAGGTCCAGCGCGCTGCCCGGAAGGGCGGCGCCGAGCACGCCGCCCAGGTTCTGGAACCAGCGCGAGAGGCGGCTGCCGGCCCGGGCGCGGGCGGCGGGCAGCGTGTCGAGCACGGTGTCGGTGGCGATCGGCGAGGCGACGCCGAGCCCGATGCCGAGCAGTCCCAGTGCCGAGCCGACCGGTTCGTAGCCGCTGGTGGGGCCCAGCCCGGCCAGTGACGCCTGCCCGGCGGCGGCCAGCAACAGCCCCAGGGCCAGTGCGGACCGCTCGCTCGCCCAGGTGGTCAGCCGTTCGCTGACGGCGCCGCCGACCGCCACCCCGACGGCCAGCGGCAGCAGTTCCACTCCCGTGGCCAGCGCGCTCTGGTGCTGGACGAACAACAGGAACGGCGCGACGACGAGCAGTGTGCCGGTGATGGCGAGGGCGCCCGTCAGCCCGGCGAGGAGGGCCGGGATGATCCGGCGGTCGGTGAGCAGTCGCAGTTCGACCAGGGGCGCCGCCGTGGTCAGTTCGTGCCGGGCGAAGGCGGCCAGCAGGAGGGCGCCGGCGGTGAGGGAGGCCCGTACACCGGGGGAGGTCCACCCGGCGGTGGGCCCGGCGATGACCCCGTAGGTGAGGGCGGTGACGCCGGCGGCGGAGATGGCCAGGCCCGGCCAGTCCATGGGTGGTGCACCGGTCCGGCGGTGGTCGGGCACCGCGAGGGCCACCGCGACCATGGCGGCGGCGGTGATCGGCAGGTTGAGCAGGAAGATCGAGCTCCAGGAGAAGTGGGTGAGCAGGACCCCGGTGGCGAGCGGTCCCAGCGGCAGGCCGAGCATCGCCGCGACCGAGGCCGCCGCGACCGCCCGTGACCGGTTCTCCCCGGGGAAGGCGGTGGCCAGTGAGGCGAGCGTCTGCGACATGATCACGGCCGCGCTGGCGCCCATGACGGCGCGCAGCCCGATCAGCGGTCCGGCGGTGGTGACCAGGGCGGCCGCCAGCGAGGCCGAGCCGAAGAGCGCCAGCCCGGCGAGCAGCAGTCTGCGGTGGCCCAGCAGGTCGCCGAGCCGTTCGGCCGGGAGCAGCGAGCAGAGCCAGGCCAGGGAGTAGGCGGCCATGACCCAGCGCAGGTTCGCGGTGTCGGTTCTGAGCCGGGCGGAGAGCGCGGGTATGGCGTTCACCAGGACGTAGTTGTCGAACCCGACCAGCAGGACGCCCAGTGCCACGGTGACGGGGCCGCGCCAAGGGCGGGCGTAAGCGCTTGTGATCACTCTCCACCTCCTCAACACAACGTATGACTAGATTTGAAAACTAGTCAACAGTGAAGACAGTGAAGGGCATTCTGTGATTGACTGATATCGAAAGATGGTCACGGAATGGAGGCGTCGGTGATCGAGGTTCGTGGACTCAGCAAGCGTTTCGGTGAGGTCGTCGCGGTCGACGACCTCACCTTCACCGTCCGCCCCGGCGAGGTCACCGGCTTCCTCGGGCCCAACGGCGCCGGCAAGACGACCACCCTGCGGATGATCCTGGGGCTCGACTCCCCGACCGCCGGAACGGTCTCCTTCGACGGGCGGCAGTTCGCCGACCTGCCCGCGCCACTGCGCCAGGTCGGGGCCCTGCTGGACGCCCGAGCGGTGCACCCGAGCCGCACGGCCTCCCAGCACCTGCTCGTCCTCGCCCACAGCAACGGGATCGACCCGGCGCGGGTGCCCGCGGTCCTGGAGGCGGTCGGGCTCGAACGGGCCGCCCACCGCCCCACCTCGGGCTACTCGCTCGGCATGCTCCAGCGCCTCGGCCTGGCCGCCGCCCTGCTCGGCGACCCGCCCGTGCTGATCCTCGACGAGCCGCTGAACGGCCTCGACCCGGAGGGCATCGTCTGGTTCCGCGGTCTCATGCGGGAGCTGGCGGCCGAGGGGCGCACCGTCCTGGTCTCCAGCCACCTGATGGCCGAGATGGCGCTCACCGCGGACCACCTGCTGGTGGTCGGAGGCGGACGGCTGCTCGCCGACATGAGCGTCGAGGCGTTCACGGATGCCAACGCGGCCATCGAGGCCCTGGTGCGCACACCGAACGCGACGGCCTTCGGCGGTGAACTGGCCGCCGCCGGCGCCGAGGTGCGGCCGGTGGACCACGAGACGCTCAAGGTGACCGGCCTGGACAGCGCCAAGATCGGCGCCCTGGCCGCCGGATCCGGCGTCGTTCTGCACGAACTCTCCACCAGCCGAAGGTCGTTGGAGGAGGCATTCATGGCGCTGACCGGCGCCACCGCCCAGTACAGCGCCACCCCCGCCGCCGTGCCCGAGGCGGACGGCGGGCCCGTCCGCCCCACCCGCCGCGAGGTCCCCGAGCCCACGTCGATCGCCCGGCGCCCGCCGACCTTCGGAGACCTCGTCCGGTCGGAATGGGTGAAGCTGCGCACCACCAAGTCCGGCCAGTACCTCACCCTCGGCACGGTGGTGGCGGGCGTCGGACTCGCCGTGCTCACCAGCAACTCCGCCGGCGAGCAGTACGCGTCGATCCCCGTGAGCGAGCGGCAGGGCTTCGACCCGACCGAGATCAGTCTGCGCGGCCACCTGCTCGCCCAGCTCACGATCAGCCTGCTGGGCGCCCAGGCGATGACCGCCGAGTACAACACCGGCACCATCACCAGCAGCCTCACCGCCGTGCCGCACCGCGGGCGGCTGCTGGCCGCGAAGGCGGTGGTGGTCGGTGCGGCCGCCCTGCCGGTCGGCCTCGCCGCCACCGTCGGCGGCTTCCTCGGCGGCCAGCGCATGCTCGAACGCCACGGCGCGCCGCACGCCCGGCTCTCCGACCCGAAGTCGCTGCGCGCCGTGCTCGGCGGCGGCCTCTACCTCGCCAGCGCCGGGCTGCTAGGGCTGGGCGTCGGCGGGCTGCTGCGCAGCACCCCCGGCTCGGCCACGAGCCTGTTCGGGGTGACGCTGATCCTGCCGGCCTTCTCGCCGACGCTGCCGGGCAAGCTCGCGAAGTGGGTGGCCACCTACTGGCCGACCCGGGCCGGCGCGCAGATCATGACGGTCCACCAGGACCCCCGGCTGATGCGCCCGTGGCCGGGACTCGGCGTCATGTGCGCCGTCACCGGCGGTGTCCTCGGCAGCGCCTACCTGGTGTTCCGCCACCGGGACGCCTAGCCGGGACATCTCACCGGCGGGTTCTGGTTTCGGCTGCCCCGGCCAGCCTTGGCCGGGGCAGCCGTCGCTCTGCGGTTCCCGGAACGGGTGGGTGAGCGGGTTCCCGGTGTTCAGACGGGCCGGCCCCGCGCAGGACGGCGCCGCACCCCCTCGGTGGGCGCGGCGCCGTCGGGTGCGGCGGTGGATCAGCCGAAGCGTCCGCGGATCCGGGCCAGTTGCGCGAGCACCGCGAGGGCGGCGCGCTGCGGCACCGCGCCGCCCCGCATGGCCAGCAGCGAGCGCGCGGTGAAGAGCTGGGTCTCGACCACGTGGTCCGGCGCGCCGTGCACGTCGTCGTGTTCCAGCATCCGCAGCCGGCGCACTTTCCGGAGCAACAGCCCGGGATCCTCCGGCGGGATGATCTCGTCACGCCGGCTCGCCACGTAGGCGACCGGGATGTCGAGGGCGGCCAGCTCCTCGCCGGTCAGTGCCCATCCGCGCAGCTCAGTGAAGAGCCGCTGCTCCTCGACACCGGTCATGTGCACCAGCGTGTCGATCGTGACCCGGGGGATCCGCGGCCGCCAACCGGCATCGGTGAAGAAGCCGTTGACCGGCGCACCGACGGTCAGTACGCCCCGGATCCGAGGGTCGGCCGACGCGCAGCGCAGCGCGAGGTGGCCGCTGAAGCTCATCGCGAGCGCGTACGTCTCGCGCACCCGGGCCCGGTCCTCGACGGCGTCGAGCAGGCCCGAGATCATGCCCGGACTGTCGGCGTCGTACGGCAGCGAGTTCTCCCCGCAGCTCGGCATGTCGGTGACCATCGCCGCGAAGCCCAGCCGGCGGAAGATCCTCAGCGCGGGTGCCCACTGCTCCTTGACGCTGACGTTGCCGCCCATGAGCAGCAGCAGCGGGCGCCGGTCGGTGGAGCTGAGACCGCTCTGCCAGCAGACCACCCGGCCGCCCTTGAGGTCGACCTCCAGCCGGTGGATGTCCTGCCCGGTCTCCCGGCGCCAGCGCTCGAAGGAGGCGAGGCCGAGGTCCAGCGCGGCGAGCCGGGCCGGTCCGTCCACGAAGGGGAACCTCGCCATGATGAAGTGCCGGCAGGCCTCCAGGTGCTGCCCGGCCCGCCCGAGCCGCTCGCCCTCGGCGGCCCACTCGCCGACCCAGGAGCCCGGGCCGTCCTCGTCGTGGCGGATCCGCTCCAGTACTGCGGCGTAGTTCTGGATCCGCTGGCCGCGGGCGTGCGCGCCCACGTACTGCTTGAGTTCCCGCAGGTCGTTCATCGTGCCCCCTGCTGCTGAACGGCGGCGGCCGGCGCGTCCGGCTCCGCGGACGGCCGCTCGAAGGTCTCCAGCGCCGCCTTGATCTCGGCCAGGACGTCCGCGGCCTCCGCGCCGTCGATCACCCGGTGGTCGAAGGTGAGGGTGAGCCGCATGGTCGGGGCGACAGCCACCCGCCCGTCGCGGACGACAGGGCGCTCGGCCACCTGGCCGAGGCCCAGCGTGATCGTGGTGCCGCCGACGGAGGCGAAGCCGTCGACCGGCCGGTGCGACAGCGAGGTCACCGCGAAGGTGCCGAAGGTGGTCGCCCGGCGGCTCAGCGGCCGGACGCCGAGCCGGAACAGCCAGCCGCCCACCGGCCAGGGCAGCCGGTGCAGCAGCCGGGCGCCCGCGTACTCGGGCATCACCTGCGGGTCGCCGTCGCGGTGGTGCTCGATCCGCCGCTGGATCTCGGCCAGTCCGGTGTTCTGCAGGTCGGTCAGGACGGTCGACAGCACGATCCGCTCGCCGCCGACCGTCTTGTCCAGGGTGATCTTGCCGTTGACGGACGGGTAGCGGGCGACCTTGGGCCGGCCGCCGCCGCGGATCGCCGCGTTGGCCTGCGGGTGACGGGCCAACACCCGCGCCGTCGCGTACAGAACGTAGGTCAGGACCGAGGAGCGCTCACCGCGCTGCCGGGCGTCCGCCCGGAGCCGCTGGACGGCCGACATGTCGACCTCGGTGTCGAGGAAGACCGGCGAGAACGCGCGGATCTCGCGCAGGAACTGCAGGGTGTGCCGCCGCTGGGGCGCGATCCGGCTGATCCGGGCACTGCTCCGCTCGGTCACCGGGCCACCCCCTGGGTGGCCGGAGTGCCGTCGACGAGGTCGGCCAGCTGCTCGGCCAGGTGCTGGGAGAGCAGCCGCGGGGTGGGGTTGTCGTAGACCATGCCCGGGGTGACCTCGATGCCGTCCTCGCCCATCAGCCGGGTGAGTTCGAGCGCGGTGAAGGAGGTGAGCCCCAGCTGGAGGAAGTCGTCGTCGGGGTCGAGGGTGCCGGCCAGCTCCACGCCGAGGACGGCGGCCGCGTGGCCGAGCACCACCTCGACCAGGAAGTCGGGCCGGTCGGCCGGCGGCACCAGGGCCAGCCGCGCCAGGGCCGGCACCGCCAGTTCCTCCTCGTCCGCCGCCTCGGCCGCGCCCGCCGTCCCGGTCGTTGCCGGTGCGGTGTCCGTCGACGCGGCGGGCGCCGCGGTCAGCGGGAGCGGATCCAGCCAGTACCGTTCGCGCTGGAACGCGTACGTCGGAAGGGTGATCGGCGCGGCCCCGGGGGAGCCGAGCAGGACGGGCCAGTCGACGGCGGCCCCCGCCACCTCCAGGGCCGCCGCCGCGTGCAGCAGGGTGAGCGCCTCCGGCCGGTCGGCCCGCAGCACCGGGGTGCCGCCGACCAGCCCCGAGAGGGTGGCGTCGGGCCCGAGCTCGACGAAGGTGGTCACGTTCTCGGCGCGCAGGGTCTCGGTGCCGCGGTGGAAGCGGACGGCGGCCCGGATGTGCCGGGCCCAGTAGCCGGGGTCGGTCAGCTGCTCGGCGGTGGCGAGCTCGCCGGTGACGTTGGAGACCACCGGGATCGTCGGCGGGTGGTACTCGGCCTTCTCGGCGAGGGCGCGGAACTCGTCCAGGACGGTGTCCGTGTGCGGGGAGTGGAAGGCGTGGCTGACGGTGAGCCGCTTGGCCTTGCGCCCGTGGCCGCGCCACTGCTGGGCGATCGCCAGGACGGCCGCGCGGCCGCCCGAGACCACCAGTGAGTCCGGGCCGTTGACCGCGGCGACGTCCACGTCCCGGTGCCCCTCCAGCAGCGGGCGGATCTCCTCCTCGGCCGCCTGCAGGGCGACCATCGCGCCGTCCCCGGACATCCCCTGCAACAGCCGGCCGCGGGCGGCGACCAGTGCGGCGGCGTCCGGCAGCGAGAGCACCCCGGCCAGGTGGGCGGCCGTCAACTCGCCGACGGAGTGGCCGATCAGGTAGTCGGGCTCGGCGGCGCAGGAGCGCAGCAGCCGGTAGAGGGCGGTCTCCACGGCGAAGAGCGCCGGCTGGGTGTACTCGGTGCTGTCCAGCAGGGCGGCCTCGGGGCTGCCCGCAGGGGCGAACACCAGGTCGCGCAGCGGCCGCTCCAGGTGCCGGTCCAGTTCGGCGCAGACCTCGTCGAAGGCCGCCGCGTAGACCGCGAAGCGCCCGTACAACTCGCCTCCCATGCCGGGCCGTTGGCTGCCCTGACCGCTGAGGACGAACGCGGTCCGGCCGGACGCGCGGACCCGCCCGCGCACCACGGAGGCGGCGGCGCGGCCCTCGGCGAGGGCCGTCAGCCCGGCCCGCGCGGCCTCCGGCCGGTCGGCCACCACGACCGCGCGGTGCTGGAACCGGGTGCGGGTGGTGGCCAGTGCGTGGCCGATCGCGGCGGGCTCGGCCCCGGGGTGGTCGGCGGTGACGTCGAGCAGCCGGGCCGCCTGCTCGCGCAGCGCCTGGGCGGTGCGGCCGGAGAGCATCCAGGCGGTCGGTCCGGTCCCGGCCGGGACCGCGTCGGCCGGATCTGCGGCGGTCGGTTCCGCGGCGGGCCCGGCCGACGGCGCGCCCTCCAGGATGACGTGGGCGTTGGTGCCGCTGATGCCGAAGGAGGACACGGCGGCCCGGCGGGGGCGGGAGGTCTGCGGCCAGGGCACCGTCTCCGTCAGCAGCCGCACCGCCCCGTCACCCCAGTCGACGTGCGGGGTGGGCGCGTCGATGTGCAGGGTCTTCGGCAGCAGGCCGTGCCGCATCGCGAGCACCATCTTGATGATCCCGGCGATGCCGGCGGCCGCCTGTGTGTGGCCCAGGTTGGACTTGAGCGAGCCGAGCCAGAGCGGCTTGTCGGCCGGCCGGCCCCTGCCGTAGGTGTTGAGCAGGGCCTGCGCCTCGATCGGGTCGCCGAGCACGGTGCCGGTGCCGTGACCCTCCACCGCGTCGACGTCTTCCGGTACCAGACGGGCGGCGGCCAGCGCCGCGTGCACCAGCCGCTCCTGGGAGGGTCCGTTGGGCGCGGTGAGCCCGTTGCTGCCGCCGTCCTGGTTGACCGCCGAACCGCGGATCACGGCCAGCACCTCGTGCCCGTTGGCGCGGGCGTCGGAGAGCCGCTCCAGCAGCACCACCCCGGCGCCCTCGCCCCATCCGGTGCCGTCGGCGGCGGCCGCGAAGGACTTGCAGCGGCCGTCGGCGGCCAGCCCGCGCTGCCGGCTGAACTCGACGAACACCCCGGGGGTGGCCATCACGGTGACCCCGCCGGCCAGCGCCAGGGTGCACTCGCCGCGGCGCAGTGCCTGGCAGGCCAGGTGCACGGCGACGAGCGAGGACGAGCAGGCGGTGTCGACGGTCACTGCCGGGCCCTCCAGCCCGAAGGTGTACGACACCCGGCCGGAGGCGACGCTGCCCGCGCTGCCGGTGCCGACCATGCCCTCGACCTCCGGGGGAGTGCGGCCGATCAGCCGGGACCCGTAGTCGCCGTACATCACGCCCGCGAACACGCCCACCTGTTCACCGCGCAGTGCCGCCGGAACCAGGCCGGCCCGCTCGAAGGTCTCCCAGACGACCTCCAGCAGCAGCCGCTGCTGCGGGTCGATGGCCGCCGCCTCGCGCGGGCTGATGCCGAAGAAGGCGGCGTCGAAGCGGTCGGCGTCGTGGACGAAGCCGCCCTCCCGGGTGGTGATCCGGCCGGTCCGGTCGGGGTCGGGGTCGTACAGGTCCTCGGGCCAGCCGCGCCCCTCGGGCAGGGCGCCGACGGCGTCCCGGCCCTCGTCGAGCAGCCGCCAGAGGTCCTCGGGGGAGCGCACGCCCCCCGGGTAGCGGCAGCCCATGGCCACCACGGCGATCGGCTCGGACTCCAGGTCCTGCAGCCGCTGCTTGGTCCGGGCCAGATCCGCCGTCACCCACTTGAGGTACTCGACGAGTTTCTCCTCGTTCGCCATCGCTGTTCGCTCCTCCGTCACGTCGTGGCCCTGCCGAGTTCCCGGTCGATGAAGTCGAAGACCTCGTCCACGCTGGCGTCGCCGATGCGTTCGGCGACCGCCTGGGCGGGGTCGTCCGCGGTCCCGTGCCAGTGGTCCAGCAGCCGCTGGAGCCGGGCGGTGACCCTGCCCCGCTCGCGGTCCCGGTCCGGCAGCGCCAGCAGGGCGGCCTCCAGCCGCTCCAGCTCCGTCAGCACCTGCTCGGCCGGGTCGGCCGCGTCCACCAGGTTCCGCAGCAGGTACTCGGCGACCGCGGCGGCGTTCGGGCGGTCGAAGACCAGCGCGGCGGGCAGCCGCAGACCGGTCGCCGCGGCCAGCCGGTTGCGGAACTCCACGCCGGTCAGCGAGTCGAAGCCCAGCTCCAGGAAGGACCGGTCCGGGGCGATCGCGTCCGGCTTGGCGTGGCCGAGTACGGCGGCCATGGTGGTGCGCACCGTGTCCAGCAGCAGCTTCTGCTGCTCCGCGGCCTCCAGCCCGGCCAGCCGGGCCCGCAGGGCGGCGCTGTCCACGGCGCCGGCCCGCCGGGCGGGCACCCGTACCAGGCCGCGCAGCACCGGCGGCAGCGTGCCGTCGGTCGCCCGGCGGCGCAGCGCCGGCAGGTTGAGCCGGGCGGCGGCGGGCGCGGGCAGCGGGCTCGCCAGCGCGGCGTCGAGCAGTTCCAGCGCTGCGGGGGTGGTCATCGCGCTCAGACCGCCGCGCTCCACCCGCGCCGACTCGACGCCGGTGGTCAGCCCGCTGGCCTCCGCCCACAGGCCCCAGGCCACCGAGGTGGCGGGCAGCCCGAGGGCGCGCCGGTGTTCGGCCAGGGCGTCCAGGAAGGCGTTGGCCGCGGCGTAGTTGGCCTGTCCGGGGGCGCCCAGCACCCCGGCGACCGAGGAGTAGAGCACGAACGCGGTCAGCGGCAGGTCGGCCGTCAGCTCGTGCAGGTGCCAGGCCGCGTCGGCCTTCGGCCGCAGTACGGCCGTCAGGTGCTCCGGGGTGAGCGAGGGGACGGTCGCGTCCCGCAGCACCCCGGCCGCGTGGAAGACGGCGGACAGCGGCCGGTCGGGCGCGACGCCCCCGATCAGGGCGGCGAGCGCCGCGCGGTCGGCGGTGTCGCAGGACTCGACGGTCACCTCGGCGCCCAGCGCGGTGAGTTCGGCGACCAGTTCCTCGGCCCCCGGGGCCGTACGGCCCCGCCGGCTGGTGAGCAGCAGGTGCCGCACCCCGTACGCGCTGACCAGGTGCCGGGCCAGGACGCCGCCCAGCACGCCGGTGCCGCCGGTGACGAGCACCGTGCCGTCGGCCGGGAGGACCAGCCGCCCGCCGGTGGTGGCTGGCTCGGTGGCCAGCCGGGGGACGGTCACCGTTCCCGCGCGCAGGGCGAGTTGGGGCTCGCTGGTGGCCAGGGCGGCCGGGGCGGCGCGCAGCGAGCGCGGGTCGTCGTCCAGGTCGAGCAGGGCCAGCCGGTCGGGGTTCTCCGACTGGGCCGAGCGCAGCAGGCCCCAGAGCGTGGCGGCGGCCGGGTCGGGCCGCTCGCCGGCGGCGGCCGCCACGGCTCCGCGGGTGGCCAGCACCAGGCGCCGCTCGGACGCCTCCGGGTCGGCCAGGAACTCCTGGACCACCGTGAGCGCCCAGAGCAGCAGGGCTCGCGCCCGCTCGGCCGGGCCGCCGTCGGCGGCGGGCGCCGGGGCGCAGTCCGCGGCCTCGACCCCGGCGGCGAGCAGGGCCTCGGTCAGCGCCGGGGAGCCGGCCACCAGCCAGGGCCCGGACACCGGGCGGGCGGTCGCGACCGACGGCGCGGCCCACTCCAGCCGCATCAGCGGCTGCCCGGCGCCCGCGCGCAGGCTGCCCAGCACCTCGGCGGAGACCGGGCGCAGCGCCAGCTCGTCGACCTCGGCGACCGGGGTGCCGTGCTCGTCGGCGAGCCGCAGTGCCACGGTCTCCGGTCCGGTCGCGGTCAGCCGCACCCGCAGCCGCCGGGGTTCGGCGGCCCGGGAGCGCACGCCGCTCCAGGCGAACGGCAGCCGCACCTCGCCCGGCCCCTCGGACCAGACGGTGGCGGGATGGAGCGCCGCGTCCAGCAGCGCCGGGTGCAGGACGAAGCCGCTCACCGGGAGCCCCTCCTCCACCGCGACCTCCGCGTAGACCCCGGCCTCGTCCCGCCAGACGGCCTGTACGCCCTGGAAGGCGGGGCCGTAGCCGAGGCCGGTGTCGGCCAGCGCGGGGTAGAAGGCCGACAGGTCCAGCGCGGTGGCGCTGGCCGGCGGCCAGGCCCCGGCCGGCCCGGCCGGCCCGGCCGACTCCGCCGGCACGGACGTCCCGGCGCGGGTCAGGACGCCGGTGGCGTGGCGCACCCACTCGCCGTCCGGCTCCTCCTCCGCCGGGCGCGAGTGCAGCGTGAACGAGCGGTGGCCGTCCGGGTCGGGCTCGCCGACCATGGCCTGGAGCAGGACGGCGCCGCGCTCCGGCAGCACCACGGGGGCGTGCAGGGTCAGTTCCTCGACGGTGTCGCAGTCGCTCTGGGCGGCCGCGTGCAGCGCGAGGTCGACGAAGGCCGTACCGGGCAGCAGCACCGTCTCGTGCACCGCGTGGTCCGCGAGCCAGGGGTGGTCGGCGAGCGACACCCGCGCGGTGAGCAGCCGGGCGCCGCCGGGGAGCGTGGTGCCCGAGCCGAGCAGCGGGTGCCCGGTGGCGGCCAGCCCGACGCCCGCGGCACTGCTCCGGGTCTGCGGGCGCAGCCAGTACGACCGGTGCTGGAACGGGTAGGCGGGCAGTTCGATCCGGCGCGGCCGGGCCGCCGCGAACGACCGCTCCCAGGCCACCGCGACCCCGGCCGTGTGGGCGCCGGCGAGCGAGGTGAGGAAGCGCCGCAGCCCGCCGTCGTCCCGCCGCAGGGTGGGGATGACGGCGCCGGTGCCATCGAGGATCGCCTCCGTCGCGACGGTGAGCACCGGGTGCGGGCTCGTCTCGACGAAGGAGCGGAACTGCGCGGCGGCCAACGCGGACACGGCCCGGTCGAAGCGGACGGGCCGGCGCAGGTTCTCGTACCAGTAGTCGGCCGTCATCCGGGTGGTGTCCAGCGGCTCACCGGTGAGGGTGGAGTAGAGCGGGATGTCCGCGGCCCGCGGCGACAGCCCGTCGAGCTCGGCGAGCAGCCGCTCCCGGATCACCTCGACGTGCGGGGTGTGCGAGGCGTAGTCGACCGGGATGGTGCGGGCCCGCAGGCCCTCGTCCCGGCAGCGCTGGACGAAGCGCTCGACGTCCTGTGGCGCACCGGCCACGACGGTGGCCGCCGGGCCGTTGCACACGGCCACCGTCAGGTCGCCGCCGAAGGCCGCCAGCCGCGCGGTCACCTCGTCGGCCGGCAGCGGGATGCTGGCCATCGCCCCGGTGCCGGCCAGCTCGGTCAGGGCCCGGCTGCGCAGCGCGACCACCCGGGCGGCGTCGTCCAGGTCGAGCGCGCCGGCGATGTGCGCGGCCGCGATCTCCCCCTGGGAGTGGCCGACCACGGCGTCCGGGCGCACGCCGGCGGCCTGCCAGAGCCGCGCCAGCGAGACCATCACCGCGAACAGCGCCGGCTGCACCACGTCGACGCGGTCCGGCGGCGGCGCGTCGGGCCGTCCGAGCAGGACGTCCAGCAGCGACCAGCCGGTGTGCCGGCCCAGCGCGTCGGCGCAGGCCCGGATGCTCTCCCGGAAGACCGGCGAGGTCTCCAGCAGCTCGCGGGCCATGCCCTCCCACTGGGCACCCTGCCCGGGGAAGACGAAGGCCACCTTGCCGGGCGTGCCGGCCACGCCCTCGACCAGCCCGGGGGCCTGCTCCCCGCGCGCCAGCGCGGACAGGCCGTCGCGCAGTTCGGCCGGGTCGGCGCCGATCACCACGGCCCGATGCGGGTGCTGGTCGCGCGTGGTGACCAGCGAGAAGCCCAGGTCGGCCGGGGCGGGTGCGGGCTCGGCGGCCAGCAGCTCGGCGAGCGCGGCGGCCTGCTCGCGCAGAGCCAGGCCGTCCCGGGCGGACAGTACCAGCGGCAGCACCGCGGGCGCGTGGTCCGCGGTCCCGGGTTCGGGAGCCGCGGCCGGTCCGGGCGCGGCCTCCAGGATCAGGTGGGCGTTGGTGCCGCTGATGCCGAAGGAGGAGACGCCGGCCCGGCGGGGGCGGCCGGTCTCCGGCCACGGCGTGTTCTCGCTCAGCAGTCGCACGGCGCCGGCCGACCAGCTGACGTGCGGGCTGGGTTCGTCGATGTGCAGGGTGCGCGGCAGTTCGCCGTGGCGCAGCGCCTGCACCATCTTGATGATCCCGGCGATGCCGGCGGCGGCCTGGGTGTGTCCGATGTTGGACTTGATCGAGCCGAGCAGCAACGGCCGGTCGGCCGGGCGGTCCTGTCCGTAGGTGGCGAGCAGGGCCTGGGCCTCGATCGGGTCGCCCAGCACGGTGCCGGTGCCGTGCGCCTCGACCGCGTCCACCTCCGCCGGGGTCAGCCCGGCGGAGGCCAGCGCGGCCCGGATGACCCGCTGCTGGGAGGGTCCGTTGGGCGCGGTGAGGCCGTTGCTGGCACCGTCCTGGTTGACCGCCGAACCGCGGATCACCGCCAGGACCTCGTGCCCGTTGGCGCGGGCCGCGGAGAGCCGCTCCAGCAGCACCATGCCGACGCCCTCACCCCAGCCGGTGCCGTCCGCGGCGTTCGCGAAGGGCTTGCACCGGCCGTCGGGCGCCATCCCGCGCTGCCGGCTGAACTCCAGGAAGATCCCCGGGGTGGCCATGATGGTCGTGCCGCCGGCGAGCGCCATGGTGCACTCGCCGCTGCGCAGCGACTGCACCGCCAGGTGCGCCGAGACCAGCGAGGAGGAGCACGCGGTGTCCACGGTGACGGCCGGGCCCTCCAGCCCGAGGGTGTACGCGATCCGGCCCGAGGCGACGCTGGTGGTCGAACCGGTCAGCACGTAACCGGCCACCGCCTCCTGGGTGGTGGCGGACCCGGCCCCGTACTCCTGGGCGGCCACGCCGGCGAACACGCCGACCTGGCTGCCCCGCAGGGTGCTGGGCCGGATCCCGGCGTGCTCCAGGGTCTCCCAGGACACCTCCAGCAGCAGCCGCTGCTGCGGGTCCATGGCCTCCGCCTCGCGCGGGCTGATCCCGAAGAAGTCGGCGTCGAAGCCGGCCGCGTCGAGCAGGAAGCCGCCCTGGCGCACGTAGGCGCGCCCGGCCTTGCCCGGCTCCGGGTCGTACAGCTCGTCCAGGTTCCAGCCCCGGCCGCCCGGGTAGTCGGCGATCGTGTCGATCCCCTCGGCGGCCACCCGCCAGAGCCCCTCGGGCGAGTCGGCCCCACCGGGGAAGCGGCAGCCCATCCCGACGATGGCGATCGGCTCGTCCGGCACGGCGGCCGGCCCGGTCGGCGCGGTGGCGGGGGCGGCCTGCGGGGCGCCGCGCAGCCGGGAGAGCAGCTCGGCGGCCAGCTCGGCCGGGGTGGGGTAGTCGAACAGCAGGGTCGCCGGCAGCCGCAGGCCGCTGGCCCGGCCGAGCACGTTGCGCAGTTCGACGGCGGTCAGCGAGTCGAAGCCGAGGTCCTTGAACGGCTGCGCCGGGTCGACCGGTTCGGACGGGTCGTTGCCGAGGACCGCCGCGATGTGACGGCGCAGCAGGTCCAGCAGCACGCCGGTGGCGTCCGCGTCGCCGAGGCCCGCGACCTTGCGCGCCAGCTGGGAGGCACCGGGCGCCGGTGCGGAGGAGCGCGGCCTGGCCGGGCCGAGCACCGGGCCCAGCACGGCGGGCAGCGGCGCCGAGTCGGCGGCCATCCGACGCAGGACCGGCAGGTCGAGCCGGGCCGGGACCACCGTCGGGCGGCCGGCGCCGAGCGCACGGTCGAACAGCTCCATCCCGGTGCCCGCGTCCAGCGCGAGCAGGCCGGAGCGTTCGATCCGCTTGCGCTCCTGGCCGTCGAGGGTGCCGGCCATCCCGGCGGACGGGTCCCACAGGCCCCAGGCGAGCGAGACGGCGGGCAGCCCGAGGGCGCGCCGGTGTTCGGCGAGGGCGTCCAGGAAGGTGTTGCCCGCGGCGTAGTTGGCCTGGCCCGGGTTCCCGAGCACACCGGCCACCGAGGAGTAGAGCACGAACGCGGCCAGGTCCAGGCCGGCCGTCCGGTGGTGCAGGTTCCAGGCGGCGTCCACCTTGGGGCGCAGCACGGTCGACAGCCGCTCGGCGGTCAGCGCGGGCAGGGTGGCGTCGTCCAGGGTGCCCGCGCAGTGCACGACGGCGGTCACCGGGTGCTCCGCGGGCACCGCGGCGAGCAGTTCGTCCAGCGCCGCCGGGTCGGCCGCGTCGCAGGCGGCGAGGGTCACCGTCGCGCCCAGCGCGGTGAGTTCGGCGGCCAGTTCGGCCGCTCCGGGAGCGGCCGGGCCGCTGCGCCCGGCGAGCACCAGGTGACGCGCGCCGTGGACGGTCACCAGGTGCCGGGCGGCGAGCGCGCCGAGGGTTCCGGTGCCGCCGGTGACCAGGACGGTCCCGTCCCGGTCGAGCGGCTGCGGGACGGTCAGCGCCACCTTGCCGATGTGGCGGGCCTGCTGGAGGTGCCGGAAGGCCTCGGGGGCGTGCCGGACGTCGAAGGCGGTGACCGGCAGCGGGGTGAGCACCCCGCGTTCGAAGAGCTCCAGCAGGTCGCCGAGCATCTCCTGGATCCGGTCCGGCCCGGCCTCGGTCATGTCGAAGGCGCGGTAGGCGACCCCCGGGTGCGCGTCGGCGACCTGGTCGGCGTCGCGGATGTCGGTCTTGCCCATCTCCAGGAACCGGCCGCCGCGCGGCAGCAGCCGCAGCGAGGCGTCGACGAACTCGCGGGCCAGCGAGTCCAGGACGACGTCGACGCCGGCGCCGCCGGTCACGGCGGCGAAGTGCGCCTCGAAGTCGAGGGTCCGGGAGGAGGCCAGGTGGCCGTCGTCCAGGCCGAGTTCGCGCAGCGCGTGCCACTTGCCCGGGCTCGCGGTGCCGAACACCTCGGCCTGCCAGTGCCTGGCCAGCTGGAGAGCGGCCAGGCCGACGCCACCGGCCGCGGAGTGCACCAGCAGCCGTTCGCCCGGGCGCAGGCCGGCGAGGTCGCGCAGCCCGTAGTAGGCGGTCAGGAACACCACCGGGGTGGTGGCGGCCTGGGCGAAGGACCAGTCTGCCGGGACGCGTGCCAGCAGCCGCTGGTCGGTCACCGCGCGGGAGGCGATCGCGCCGTCGAAGAGGCCCATCACCCGGTCGCCGACCCGCAGCCCGGTGACCCCGGGCCCGGTCGCGGTGACGACGCCGGCGGCCTCGCCGCCGATGGACGCCCGGCCCGGGTACATGCCGAGCGCGACCAGCACGTCGCGGAAGTTCATCCCGGCCGCCCGGACGGAGACCCGGACCTGGCCGGGGCCGAGCGGCTCGTCCGGCGCGACGTCGGTGACCGCCGTCAGCCCGTCCAGCGTGCCGCCCTCGGCGACCTCAAGCCGCCATGGCGTGCCCGGGTCGTCCGGCAGCCGGACCGGGGCGTCCGGCTCGGCGGCCAGCCGGGGGGCGTACCGGGCGCCGGCTCGCAGGGCCAGCTGGTTCTCGCCGCCCGCGAGCGCGGCCGGGAGCGCGGTTTCGATCGGCTCGCGGCCGTCGTGGTCGGCCAGCAGGACGCGGCCGGGGTTCTCGGACTGCGCCACCCGCGCCAGGCCCCAGAGTGCGGCGCCGGTCGGCTCGACGGCCGGGTCCTCGGGCAGCACGGCGACCGCCCAGCGGGTGGCCACCGCGAGGCGGCTGCCCGCCAGCGCGGCGTCGCCGAGGAACTCCTGCAGGACGGCGAGCAGTTCGGCGGTGGCCCGGTGGGTGCGGGCCGGGACGGACTCGGTGGGGTCGGCCGAGCCGGTGGTGTCGAGGACGATCAGCTCCGGGGCGTCGGCACCGGAGCGGACGGTCTCGGCGAGCTCGGCCAGTGCGGCCGCCCCGGTGACCACGGCGGCCGGCGCGGGCTCGGTCTCGGAGGCCGCCGCAGAGACCGCTTCGGAGGCCGGGAGCTGGGTCCAGCCGAGCCGGTACAGGGGGTCCCGGCGGGCGGGGGCGGCGGCGAGCGCCGCGGGGTCGAGGGCCCGCAGGGTGAGCGCCGCGACGGCGCCGACCGGTTCGCCGTCCCGGTCGAACAGGTCCAGCGCGAAGGTGCCGCTCCCCGCGTCCGCCCGGGGCCTGAGCCGCACGCGGAGCACGTCGGCGCCGGTGGTCCGCAGGGCGATGCCGCTCCAGGAGAACGGCAGCCGGACCCGGTCGAGTTCGACCCGGCCGTCCGGGCCGCTGAACAGCAGCGCGTGCAGGGCGGCGTCCAGCAGGGCCGGGTGCAGCCGGTACGGCGCGCCGGCCGCGCCCTCGGGGAGCGCGACCTCGGCGAGGAGGTCGGCGCCGGAGCGCCAGACCGCGTGCAGGCCCCGGAACACCGGGCCGTAGCCGAGGCCGAGCGCGTCGAGGTCCTCGTAGAGGCCTTCGACCTGGACGGCGGTGGCGTCGGCCGGGGGCCATTCGGCGGGTGCCGGCGACTGCGGGACGCCGTCCTCGGCGGTGAGTGAGCCGGTGGCGTGGTGGGTCCACTCGCCGTCGGGCGCGGTCGCCTCGGGGCGTGAGTGGACGGTCAGCGCCCGTGTTCCGCCCTCGCCCTCGGGGGCCACCTGGAGGCGCAGCTGGACCGCGTCGTGGCCGGTCAGCGGCAGCGGGCTGTGCAGGGTGAGTTCCTCGACGCCGGCCAGGCCGCAGCGCGCGGCGGCCTCCAGGGCCAGCTCCAGGAAGCCCGTCCCGGGCAGCAGGACCGTGCCGACCACCCGGTGGTCGGCCAGCCACGGCTGCCCGGCGAGGGTCAGCCGGGCGGTGAACAGTTGTCCGCCGTCGGGGAGTTGGACGGCGGCGTCGAGCAGCGGGTGCCCGACCGGGCTCTGCCCGAGGGCCCCGGCGTCGCCGGCCCCGGCGCTGTCCAGCCAGAAGCGGCGGCGCTGGAACGGATAGGTGGGCAGGTCGACTTCGGGCGTGGGGGCGCCGGCCAGCACCGCCGACCAGTCGAGGTCACGACCCAGCAGGTGCGCCTCGGCGGCCGCCGCGAGGACGCTCCGCGGCTCCGGGCGCCCGCGCCGCAGCGGGGCGATGAACACGGCGTCGCCGTCGGCCCCGTCGCCGTCCTCGGCCAGGCACTGCTCGGCCATCGCGGTCAGCGTGGCGTCCGGTCCGATCTCCAGGAAGGCGGTCACGCCGAGTTCGCGCAACTGCCGTACGCCGTCCCGGAAGCGGACCGCCTGTCGGACGTGCTCGGTCCAGTATCCGGCCGAGCGCAGCTCCTCTTCGGCCGGGCGGCCGGTGAGGTTGGAGATCACCGGGATGCGCGGCGGCCGGTACTCCAGGCCCTCGGCGACCCGGCGGAAGTCCGCCAGCACCTCGTCCATGTGGGGCGAGTGGAAGGCGTGGCTGACCGTCAGCCGGCGGGTCTTGCGCCCGAGCGAGGCGAAGTGCGCGGCGATCCGCTCCACTGCGGCCTCGTCGCCCGAGACGACGACGGCACGCGGGCCGTTGACGGCGGCGATCGCCACCTCGGCCGGATGCTCGGCGACCAGCGGGGCGACCTCGTCCTCGGCGGCCTGGACGGCGGTCATCGCGCCGCCCGGCCGGGCCGCCTGCATCAGCCGGCCGCGGGCCTGCACCAGGGTGCAGGCGTCCTCGACCGACAGCACGTCGGCGACGTGGGCCGCGGCGAGCTCGCCGATCGAGTGCCCGATCACGTGGTCGGGCACCAGCCCCCAGGACTCCAGCAGGCGGTAGAGGGCGACCTCGACGGCGAACAGGGCGGTCTGGGTGTGCTCGGTGCGGTCGAGCAGGGCGGCCCGCGCCGTCCCCTCGGCGGCGAACACGATGTCCTTCAGCGGCTGGTCCAGGTGGCCGCGGATCTCGTCGAAGGCCGCCCGGAAGGCCGGGAACCGATCATACAACTCCCGTCCCATGCCGGGGTGTTGAGCGCCCTGGCCGGTGAACAGGAAGGCCAGCCGGCCGCTCCGCCCGCCCGGGGCGAGCAGCCCGGCCGCGGACTCGCCGCGGGCGAGCGCGTCCAGCGCCTCCAGCAGTCCGTCCCGGTCCGGCGCGGTGACCGCGGCCCGGACCGGGTGGTGGCTGCGGGTGAGCGCCAGCGCGTGGGCGACCGCGACCGGGTCCGGCTCCGGGACGGCCGTGAGGAAGGCGTGCAGCTGCGCGGCCTGGGCGCGCAGCGCGGGCTCGCTGCGCGCGGACACCAGCAGCGGCAGCCCGTCGGCGGCCGGGACGGAGCCGGCCGGGACGGGGGAGCCGGTGGCCTGGTCCGATGGGCCGGACGGGCCGGACGGGTCGACGGCGGTCGCGGCCGGCGGCTCCTGGACGATCAGGTGCGCGTTGGTCCCGCTGATCCCGAACGAGGACACGCCGGCGCTGCGCGGCCGGTCGCCGGCCGGCCACGGTTCGGGCCGGCTCAGCAGGGTGACCGCGCCCGCCGTCCAGTCGACGTGCGGGGACGGCTCGTCGACGTGCAGGGTGGCCGGCAGCTGCTCGTGCCGCAGCGCCATCACCATCTTGATCAGCCCGGCGATGCCTGCGGCGGCCTGGGTGTGCCCGATGTTGGACTTGATCGAGCCCAGCCGCAGCGGCCGGTCCGCCGGCCGGTTCTGCCCGTACGCGGCGATCAGCGCCTGGGCCTCGATCGGGTCGCCGAGCGAGGTGCCGGTGCCGTGCGCCTCGACCGCGTCGACGTCCACCGGCGCGAGCCGGGCGGCGCGCAGGGCCTGGCGGATCACCCGCTGCTGGGCGAGGCCGTTCGGGGCGGTGAGGCCGTTGCTGGCGCCGTCCTGGTTGACGGCGGAGCCCGGGATCACGGCCAGGATCCGCCGGCCGCCGCGCACCGCGTCGGAGAGCCGCTCCAGCACCACCAGGCCGGCGCCCTCGCCCCAGCCCGTCCCGTCCGCCGCGGCGGCGAAGGACTTGCAGCGGCCGTCCGGGGCGAGCCCGCGCTGGCGGCTGAACTCCACGAACACCCGGGGGCTGGCCATCACGGTCGCCCCGCCGGCCAGCGCCAGCGCGCACTCGCCGCGCCGCAGTGACTGGACGGCCAGGTGAATCGCCACCAGGGAGGACGAGCAGGCGGTGTCGAGGGTCACCGCGGGGCCCTCCAGGCCCAGGGTGTAGGCGATCCGGCCGGAGGCGACGCTGGTGGTGTTGCCGGTGAGGAAGAAGCCCTCCAGCTCGGGGGCGTCGGCGTGGGCGCCGTACTCCTGCCCGATCACCCCGGTGAACACCCCGGTCTCACTGCCGTGCAGCGACTCCGGCCGGATCGCGGCCCGCTCCAGCGCCTCCCAGGCGACCTCCAGCAGCACGCGCTGCTGGGGGTCGGTCGCGCTGGCCTCCCGGCCGCTCATCCCGTGGAAGCCGGCGTCGAAGTCGGGAGCGTCGTACAGGAAGGCGCCCTTGGTCACGTAGCTCTTGCCGTGCGCCTCGGGGTCGGGGTCGTAGAGGGAGTCCTGGTGCCAGCCCCGGTCCTCGGGGAAGTCGCCGACCGCGTCGGTGCCGGAGCTGACCAGTCGCCAGAGGTCCTCGGGCGACCGGACGCCGCCGGGGTAGCGGCAGGCCATGCCGACGACGGCGATCGGCTCGTGCTCGCGCGACTCCAGGTCGTGCAGGCGCTGGCGGGTCTGGCGCAGGCTGGTGGTCGCGCGCTTGAGGTAGTCGCGCAGCTTCTCCTGGCTTCCGGCCTCGTCGGCCTGCGGCCCGGTCTCGTTCACGGCGTCGTCCACGGTGCGGAGTTGACCTTTCTGCTCGATGGGATGCTCCGGCACCGGTCAGGCCGTGCCGAGTTCGATGTCGAGTGCCTCGAACAGCTCGCGGTCGGAGGCCGCGTCGAGGTCGTCGGCCCCCTGGACCGGAAGCCGGTCGTCGTCCCACCTCCACTGCAGGTCCCGGATCCGCCGGGCGATGTCCTCGCGCAGCGCGGGGCCCACGGCCGCCTCGGCGATCTGCTGGTTCAGCCGTTCGATCTCCGCCAGCGCGGAGCGGACGGCGGCGTCGGGATCCGGGGTGAGCCGGGCCAGCAGCTGCCGGGCGAGCGCACTCGGGGTGGGGTGGTCGAAGACCAGGGTCGGGGCGAGCTTGAGGCCGGTGGCCGCATTGAGCCGGTTGCGCAGCTCCAGGGCGGAGAGCGAGTCGAAACCCAGCTCCTTGAGTGCCCGGTGGGCCGCGATCCGTTCGTGGGAGCCGTGCCCGAGCACCGCCGCCACCTGGTTCAGCACCAGGTCCAGGACCAGTTGCTCCCGTTCGCCCTCGGCCACGGCGGCCAGGCGGCGGACGAGGTCCGCGGCGCCGCCTGCCGCGCCCCCGCCGCGCCCGCTCGGGGTACGGCGGCGCAGCGGCGCCGGCACGAGGTCGGCCAGCACCGGCGGCAGGCCGCCGCCCGCGACGCCGCGCATGGCCGCGGTGTCCAGCGGGGCGGCCACCAGGACCGGCAGGTCGGCACCGAGTGCGGTGTCGAGGAGGGTGAGGCCCTGGGCGGAGCCCAGCGGGACGAGACCGCTGCGGGTCATCCGCTGGATGTCCTGGGCGTCGAGGTGGCCGGTCATGCCGCTGGCCTGGTCCCAGTAGCCCCATGGCACCGAGACCGCCGCCAGCCCCCGGGCCCGGCGATGCCGGGCGAGCGCGTCGAGGTAGGCGTTGGCGGCGGCGTAGCCGGCCTGGCCGGCCCCGCCCACTGTGCCCGCGATCGAGGAGAAGAGGACGAAGGCGCGCAGCCCGGTGTCGCGGGTCAGCTCGTGCAGGTTCCAGGCCGCGTCGGTCTTGGGCCGCAGGACCCTGTCCAGCCGCTCCGGAGTGAGCGACTGGACGATGCCGTCGTCCAGCACGCCCGCGGCGTGGACCACGGCGGTCAGCGGGTGCGCGGCGGGGATGTCGGCCAGCACCGCTTCGAGCGCCGCGCGGTCCGCGGTGTCGCAAGCGGTGACGGTGACCTCGGCGCCCAGCCGGCTGAGCTCTTCGGCCAGTTCGCCGGCGCCGTCGGCGGCCGGACCGCTGCGGCTGACCAGCAGCAGGTGGCGTACACCGTGGGCGGTGACCAGATGGCGGGCGACCAGACCGCCGAGCAGCCCGGTGCCGCCGGTGATCAGCGCGGTGCCGTCCGGGTCGAGGCCGGGGCGCAGGTCGAGCACGACCTTGCCGACGTGCCGGGCCTGGCTGAGGTGGCGGAACGCCTCGGGCGCCCGGTGGACGTCCCAGGAGGTGATCGGCAGCGGGCTCAGCACACCGCGCTCGCACAGGGCGGTCAGCTCTTCGAGGATCTCCTGGACCCGGTCGGCGCCGGCGGTGTCGAGGACGTCGAAGGCCCGGTACCGGACGCCGGGGTGGGCCGCGGCGACCTCCTGCGGGTCGCGGATGTCGGTCTTGCCCATCTCGACGAACCGGCCGCCGTCGGCCAGCAGCCGCAGCGAGGCGTCCACGAACTCGCGGGCCAGCGAGTTCAGGACGACGTCGACGCCCTTCCCGCCGGTGGCGGTCCGGAAGTGCTCCTCGAAGTCGAGGTCGCGGGAGGAGGCGAGGTGCGCCTCGTCCAGCCCCTGCTCGCGCAGGACCGGCCACTTGCCGGAGCTGGCCGTGCCGTACACCTCGACGCCCCAGTGGCGGGCGAGCTGGAGGGCCGCCATGCCGACCCCGCCGGCGGCGGCGTGCACCAGCAGGCTCTCACCCGCGGTGATCCGGGCGAGGTCGCGCAGGCCGTAGTAGGCGGTGGCGAAGGCGACCGGTACGGTCGCGGCCTCGGCGAAGGACCAGCCCCGCGGTACGAGGGTGAGCAGCCGCCGGTCGGTGACCACGGTCGGTCCGGTGCCGGCGGTGAGGCCCATCACCCGGTCGCCCGGCGTCAGCCCGGTGACGTCCGGGCCGACGGCCAGCACGACCCCGGCGATCTCGCCGCCGAGCCGGCGCACGTCGGTGGTCACCAGGCCCAGCGAGAGCATGATGTCGCGGAAGTTCAGGCCCGCGCAGTGCACCTCGACCCTGACCTCGCCCGGCCCGAGCGGGCGGTCCGCCTCCGGGTCGGCCAGCAGGGCCAGGTCGGCCAGGGTGCCGGTGCCGGTGGTGCCCAGGTACCAGGCGCCGGTGTCGGTGCGCGGGGTCAGCACGGTGTCCGGTCGGGCGAGCCGTGGAGCCGCCAACTCGCCTTTGCGGATGGCAAGTTGTGCTTCTCCGCTGGCGAGGGCGGCGGGCAGGGCACGGAGCGATTCGGGCCTGCCGTCGGTGTCGATCAGCAGGAACCGGCCGGGGTTCTCGGTCTGGGCGGAGCGGATCAGCCCCCAGACCGCCGCGCCGCCGAGGTCCGTGACGTCGCCGTCCGGTTCGGTGGTGACCGCGCCGCGGGTGAGCACGGCGAACCGGGTGTCGGCCGGCAGGTCGCGGTCCAGGAAGTCGCGGACCAGGGCGAGGACCGGTTCGGCGGCGCCGCGGACCTCGCCGCCGGCCGAAGGGGGGACGGGCACCGCCAGGACGTCGGCCTCGGTCGCCTCGTCGAGGGTCGCCGACCGGGCCGTCAGGCCCGCGTCGGCCAGGGCGCCGGCCACCGGGTCGGCCGGCGGCCCGCCCAGCACCAGCCAGGTCCGGACCGGCGGGTCGGCCGGCGCCGCGACCGCGGGCCACTCGACGGTGAACAGCGCGTCGACGCCGCCGTCCCGGCGGGCGCCGGCGAGCTGGTCGGCGGCGATCCGGCGCAGCGTCAGCTCGGCGAGGTCGAGCACCGGGGCGCCCTCCTCGTCCGTGACCGTGATCCGGGCGGTCTGCTCCCCGGTCGACTCGACGCTGACCCGCAGCCGGTGCGCGCCCGCCCGGTGCAGCGTCAACCCCTGCCAGGAGAAGGGAAGACGGGGCTCGCCGGGCGCGCCGAGCAGGGCGATCGGGTGCAGGCAGGCGTCCAGCAGGGCCGGGTGGACGCCGTAGCCGGTGACGTCGGCGTCGTCAGGGAGCGTCACCTCGGCGTGGACGGCGCCACCCGCCCGCCAGGCGGCCTGGACACCCTGGAACAGCGGGCCGTACTCCAGGCCGACCGCCGCCAGTTGCTCGTAGAGGCCGGCCGCGTCCAGCTCGGCGGCGCCGGCCGGCGGCCAGGCGGCGGGCGCGGCGGGCCGGTCGGGGTCGGACGCGGCGGTCAGCCGTCCGGTGGCGTGCAGGGTCCAGGAGGGCTCGTCCGCCTCCTCGTCCTTGCCGTCGTCGGCGGCGGCCGGGCGGGAGTACAGGCTCAGCGCGCGCGCCCCGGTGTCGTCCGGGCCGTCGACGATCGCCTGGAGCCAGAGCCCGCCCTCCTCGGGGAGGACGACCGGGGCGCTCAGTACCAGTTCCGCGACCTCCGCGCAGCCGGCCTCGGCGGCGATCCGCAGCGCGAGGTCGGCGATCGCCGCGCCGGGCAGGACGACGGAGCCGAGCACCCGGTGCTCGGCCAGCCAGGGCTGCTCGCCGAGACCGACGCGGCCGGTCCAGACCCGGCCCCCGCCGGACGCCAGGTGCACCGCGCCGCCGAGCAGCGGGTGGCCGGTGGCCCGCAGGCCGTCGGCGCGCGGATCGCCGCCGGCGGCGGGGAGCAGCCACAGGTGGCTGTGCTGGAAGGCGTAGGTCGGCAGATCGGCGGGCTCGGCCGGGGCGCCGGCCACCCGGGCCGACCAGTCGACCGGGTGGCCGTGGGTGTGCAGCCGGGCGAGCGAGGTGAGCAGCTGAGTCCAGCCGTCCTCGTCGCGCCGGAGCGTGCCGGTCACCAGGGCGCCGGTCGTGTCGGTGCCGAGGGCGTCCTCCAGTGTCTCCTGGATGCCGGGGAGCAGCACGGCGTGCGGGCTCACCTCGATGAAGGTGGTGTGGCCGGTCCCGGCGAGGTGGCGCACGGCCGCCTCGAAGCGGACGGTCTCGCGCAGGTTGGTGTACCAGTAGTCGGCGACCAGGGCACTGGTGTCCAGCGGCCCGGCGGTGACCGTGGAGCAGAACACGGTCGCCGCGGAGCGCGGCTCGATGCCGCGGAGCTCGGCGAGCAGTTCGGCGCGGATCCCCTCGACCTGGGGGGAGTGCGACGAGTAGTCGACCGGGATCAGCCGGGCCCGGTCGCCGCGCGCGGTGCACTCGGCCACCAACTCGTCGAGCGCCGCCGGGTCGCCCGAGACGACGGTGTGGCGGGGCCCGTTGACGGCGGCGACGGAGATGCGGTCGGCGCGCCCGCCGATCAGCTCGGTCACCTCCCGGGCCGGCAGCGCGATGGAGGCCATGCCGCCCCTGCCCGCCAGCGCGGTGATCGCCCGGCTGCGCAGGGCCACGACGCGGGCCGCGTCCTCCAGGGTGAGCGCGCCCGCGATGTGTGCGGCGGCGATCTCGCCCTGCGAGTGCCCGAGCACGGCGTCGGCCCGTACGCCCAGCGACTCCCAGAGCCGGGCCAGCGAGACCATGACGGCGAACAGCACCGGCTGGACGACGTCCACCCGCTCCAGCCCGGGGGCGTCCGGGGCGCCGCGCAGGACCTCCGTGAGCGACCAGTCGGTGTGCTCGGCCAGCGCCTTGGCGCAGGCCTCCATGGCCTCGCGGAAGACCTCGGAGGAATCCAGCAGGTCGACGGCCATCCGCTCCCACTGGGAGCCCTGGCCGGGGAAGACCAGGACGGTCCGGCCGGGGTCGGCGGCCTCGCCCTGGACCAGGCCCGCGACGGCCCGGCCGTCGGCCAGTGCGTCCAGTCCGGCGCGGAGCCCGGCGGTGTCCGTGCCGACGACCACCGCGCGGTGCGCGTGCTGGTCGCGGGTGGTGGCGAGCGCGAGGGCGACGTCGGCGGGGTCGGCGGGTCGGCGGTCCAGCTGGGCGGCGAGCCGGGCGGCCTGGTCGCGCAGGGCGGGCTCGGTCCGGGCGGAGAGCACCCACGGCAGGGCCGGCGCGGCGGTCCCGGGGCGCGGCTCGACGGCGCGCTCCGGGGCGGCTTCGAGGATGACGTGGGCGTTGGTGCCGTTGATCGCGAAGGAGGAGACCGCGGCCCGGCGGGGACGGTCGGTCTCGGGCCACGGCCGGGCCTCGGTGAGCAGTTCGACGGCGCCGGACTCCCAGTCGACGTGCGGGGTGGGCTCGTCCACGTGGAGGGTGCGGGGCAGCACGCCGTGACGCATCGCCTGGACCATCTTGATGACGCCGCCGACGCCGGCGGCGGCCTGGGTGTGGCCGATGTTGGACTTCAACGAGCCCAGCCAGAGCGGCTGTTCGCTGTTGTGCGCCTGGCCGTAGGTGGCCAGCAGGGCCTGTGCCTCGATCGGGTCGCCGAGCGTGGTCCCGGTGCCGTGCGCCTCGACGGCGTCGACGTCCGCCGGGGTGAGCCGGGCGGCCGCGAGGGCGGCCCGGATCACGCGCTGCTGGGCCGGCCCGTTGGGCGCGGTGAGCTGGCTGCTGCGGCCGTCCTGGTTGACGGCGCTGCCGCGGATGACCGCGAGCACCGGGTGGCCGTTGCGCTCGGCGTCGGAGAGCCGCTCCAGCAGCAGCATGCCGACTCCCTCGCCCCAGCCGACCCCGTCGGCGGCGGCGGCGAACGCCTTGCACCGCCCGTCGGGGGCCAGGCCGCGCTGGCGGCTGAACTCGATGAAGGTGCTCGGGGTGGCCATCACGCTCGCCCCGCCGGCCAGTGCCAGGGTGCACTCGCCCTCGCGCAGCGACTGGCAGGCCAGGTGCAGCGTCACCAGGGAGGAGGAGCAGGCGGTGTCGACGGTCACCGCCGGGCCCTCCAGCCCGAAGGTGTAGGCGACCCGGCCGGAGGCGATGCTGAAGGCGCTGCCGGTGCCGATGTAGCCCTCGAAGCCGTCGGGGGTGCGGTGGAACAGCTGGGCGCCGTAGTCGCCGTACATGATTCCGGTGAAGACGCCGGTGCGGCTGCCGCGCAGGGTGGACGGCCGGATGCGGGCGCGTTCGAAGCTCTCCCAGGCGGTCTCCAGCAGCAGCCGCTGCTGCGGGTCCATCGCCAGCGCCTCGCGCGGCGAGATGCCGAAGAACTCGGGGTCGAACCGGGCGGCGTCGTAGAGGAAACCGCCCTCGCGGGCGTAGGTCCGGCCGGTCTGCTCCGGGTCCGGGTCGTACAGCGCGGCGGCGTCCCAGCCGCGGTCGGCGGGGAAGCCCGCGACCGCGTCCACCCCGTCGTGCACCAGGTCCCACAGTTCCTCCGGTGAGCTCACCGCCCCGGGGTAGCGGCAGGCCATGCCGACGATGGCGACCGGCTCGGCCCTGGCCTCGGTGAGCTGCTGGTTGTCCCGCCGGAGGCGTTCGTTCTCCAGCAGCGACGCACGGAGGGCTTCAACGAGTTTCTCGGAAGACGGAGCCATGGATTCAGTCCCCACTGGTCGCGACGGCGATCACGGCGATCCGCGCGCACAAGGGCGCGGAGCCAACCGGATCAATGTCGGAGGGGCGGCTAACGGGGGCCTTGGCGGGGCCTAAAGCCTCGGTGCCGCACGTGGGTCGGTGGTCCGGAGTCGGCAGGGGCGGTCCGGAGCCGGAAGTGGGCGGGCGGGATCCGGGGCGGGCGGGGCACCACGACTTTCTTGTTGACCAACTTTGAAATCTGGTCATACACTCGTGCCGTGAACAGATCCCAACGCCTGCCAGTGGGGTCCGGCGCTCGCCAGGAACGGGCCGAGCGGATCCTCGACACCACCGCCGAACTGCTGGAACAGCACGGGTACCGCCGGGTCACCATCGACGACGTCGCCTCCCGCGCCGGCATCGGCAAGGGCACCGTCTACCTGCACTGGAAGACCCGCGAAGCCCTCTTCTGGGCCGTGCTGCAGCGCGAGGCCCTCCGGCTCTTCGACCACCTGGTGGACGAACTCGGCAAGGAACCGACCCTCGCCCTGCCGCACCGGCTGATGCGGGTGATCTTCCTCGACGGCGTCCGCCGCCCCCTCGTCCGCGCCCTGCTGCTCGCCGACGCCGCCGTCCTCGGCAACCTCGCCCAGGACGAGAGCGTCCGCGCCGCCCAGCAGGACCTCGCCGAGAACCCCGACTACCTGCAGATGCTGGCCGACGAGGGCATCCTGCGCCCCGAACTGTCCGGGGCCACCGCGCAGCACATCCTCGCGAACGTCGCCCGCGGCTTCTCCAACGCCGACGAGCTCGGCGAGGACGACGGGCTGTCGCTGGAAGCACGCGCCGACCTCCTGGCGTACGTGCTGCGGCGCTCGCTGGAGAACGACACCCCGCCCGACTCCGCCACCCTGGCCAAGCTCAACGCCCGGGTCACCGAAATGTTCCAGGCGATGGCCGACGGCCACCGCGAACAACTCCAGCGCGCCTACTGAAACACCGAACAGGAGAAACTCCGATGGCAATCACCGGCTCTGCGACCTCCCGGTCCGGGGCGAACGACGTGCGGGGCACCCTTCGCTGGTGGGCGCTCGGCGCGCTCACCCTGAGCATCCTCGTGATCGGTCTGGACACCTACGTCCTGGCCACCGCCCTGCCCACCCTCTCGGACGAGCTCGGCGCCTCCAACAGCCAGCTCCAGTGGATCTCCGCGTCCTACACGCTCGCCTGGTCCGGCCTGCTGCTGCCGGCCGGCAAACTCGGCGACCGGATCGGCCGGCGCAAGGTCCTGGTGACCGGCCTGGTGGTCTTCGGCATCGCCTCGGTGATCGCCAGTCAGGTCACGTCGGCCACCGCCCTGATCGCCACCCGCGCGCTGATGGGCGCCGGCGCCGCGATGATCATGACGCTCGCGCTGGCCCTGGTGCCGGTCATCTTCCCGGACGAGGAGGAGCGCAAGCGTGCGATCACGGTGACCACGATCGGCACCATGCTCGGCATGCCGCTCGGCCCGCTGCTCGGCGGCTGGATGCTCAGTCACTTCGCCTGGGGCTGGGTCTTCCTGATCAACGGCCCGGTGGTCCTGCTCAGCCTGCTCGGCGTCGCGCTCTGGGTCCCCGAGAGCCGCGACCCGGCCGCGCCCACGCTGGACTGGCCCGGCGCCGTGATGGTCACGATCGGCGTCACCGGCATGGCGTACGGCATCATCGAGCAGCCGCTCGAAGGCTGGTCCGACTCGAAGGTCCTGCTCGGGCTCATCGGCGGCCTCGTCTTCCTGATCCTGTTCGTCCTCTGGCAGCGCCGGGCCCCCTCCCCGCTGATCGACCTGAAGCTGTTCCTCAACCGGCACTTCACCTGGGGCTCGATCACCTTCGGCATGGTCAGCTTCGCCATGATGGGCGGACTGTTCGTGCTCACGCCCTACATGCAGCTGGTGCAGGGCGCGTCCGCCGAGTCGACGGGCGTGCGGCTGCTGCCGCTGATCGGCGCGATGCTGGCCGGCGCGGCGGCGGGGGAGAAGCCCGCGAGCAAGATCGGCGCCAAGCCGATCATCCTGGTCGGCATGGTGGTCAGCGCGGTCGGCCTGGTACTGCTCTCCCAGCTGCACGCCGACAGCGGCTACGGCAGCGTCGCACTCGGGCTGGTGGTGTTCGGCCTCGGTCTCGGCCTGAGCATCCCGCTCTCGGTGGACGTGGTCCTCTCCGCCCTGCCGCTCTCCCAGGCCGGCACCGGCAACGGAATGTCCCGCACCATGCAGAACATCGCGGTCTCGTTCAGCTCCGCCATCATCGGCAGCATGCTCAACAGCGGCTACCGGGACAAGATCGTCGACGCGGTGCGCGACCTGCCCGGCGCGGCCCGCGACGCCGCCTCGGCCAGTGTGGCCGGCGCCCACGGGGTGGCCGGCGGCCTGCCGGCCGACGCCGGCGGGCGGCTGACCCAGGCGGCGAACACCGCCTACGCCCACGGCATGACCCAGTCGCTGGTGGCCAGCGCCGCCATCCTCGGAGTCTTCGCGGTCCTCACCCTGCTCTTCCTGCCGAAGCGCAAGCCCCGCCCGGCGGAGGTCGAGGTGGAGCTCGTCGACCCTGCGGACGGTGCGGTGAAGTCCGACTAGCGGGCCCCTGCCCGGCGGCCTGCCCGGCGGCCTGCCCGACGGCCGGCCACCGGGCCCACCGAACGCCCTCCCCCTCTCCGCGGGACACCCCCGGCTCGCGGAGAGAGGGAGGGTTCCGTCGTTCCCGGGGCTGGTCCCGGAGCTGTTCCGGAGGTCGTTGACCTCGAACTCCGCATGCCAAGAAGGGCTTTAGACCAGCTTCAGTCGCCTTCGCGAAGGTACAGGGAACAAGGCCGCGACACCTGCGAGAGGAGACGTCACGACATGGGAGCACCCGTCGCCATCCCCGTCACGGCGCTGACCCCCCTGATCCCGGTCGGCACCGACCGCTCGGCCGCGGTCGAGGACCCCGCCGCCACCGAGGAGATCGTCCTCGCCGATCTCACCGACGTCGTCGTGCAACGCGAGATCGTCATCAGCGGGGCCGGCATCGGGGTCGGGGACGGCGCGACGTTCACCAACGAGATCACCACCGCCGACGGCGAACACCTCGCCGAACTGACCGGCGCGGTGACCATCGTCCACGTCCGCCCCGGGGACCACCGGATCTTCGGCTTCTACCGGGAGTTCCTCACCTTCGCCGACGGCACCGCCCGGACCATGGGCATCGTCGACATCACGGCCACCATGGCCGGTCAGGGCCAGAGCATCGACGCCTACGGCCTCAGCGGACGCTACCGGGGAACGGCCGGCAGCCGCTCCTACCTGCAGACCGACAAGCCCGACACGTTCCACGCCGAGATCGTCCTGCGCGCGCCGGCCGCCGAGCCGCAGTAGCGCTCCGGCCGCCGAGCCGCAGCAGTCCCCGCCGGCCGCCGCCCGCCGACGGTCCCGCCGGCCGTCGGCCGCGCAACACCCCCCCCAAGCCGCTGAAGCCTCCAGGGAGAGCACTGATGGACACCACCACCGTTCTGATCGCCGGCGCCGGTCCGGTGGGCCTGATGCTCGCCGGCGAGCTCGCCGCGGCCGGCGTGCAGGCCGTCGTCGTCGACCGCAGGACGCGGGCCAACGAGGACTGGCGGATCTCCACCTTCCACCAGCGCTCGGTCGAGCTCTTCGAACAGCGCGGGCTCGCCGAGCAGCTGCGCGGCGAGGGCTTCTACCAGTGGCCCACGCTCCACTTCGGTCTGCTCTGGCTGGACCTCACCAAGGTCACCGACCAGGAGAACTACCTGGTCGAGATGAGCCGCGTCGAGGCGCTGCTCCAGCAGCGCGCGGTGGACCTGGGTGCGAAGGTCGTCACCGACCGCGAGGTCGTCGGCCTCGACGCCGACGAGGAGGGCGTGACCGTCCGGCTGCGCTCCGCCGACGGCGAGAGCCCGATCCGCTGCGACTACCTGGTCGGCGCCGACGGCTCGGACAGCACCGTGCGCCGCCTGGCCGGCTTCGAGACCGTCACCGGCGGCCCGTCCTGGTACGGCGTCCTCGCCGACCTGGAGACCTACGAGGGCCAGATCGAGGCCCAGCTCTACCCGGGCGGTGTCTTCGGCGCCATGCCCGACCCGCAGCGCGGCCTCTACCGGCTGCAGACCATCGAGTTCGACGTCCCCGCGCCCCCGGCCGACACCCCGGTGACGATCGAGGAGCTCGACGCCAACATCGAGCGCCTCACCGGCAGCAAGCGCCCCATCGCCAACGCCCGCTGGCTGCGCCGCTACTCCGGCCGCAGCGAGTACGTCACCCAGTACCGGCTCGGCCGCGTGCTGCTCGCCGGCGACGCCGCGCACCACCACCTCTTCACCGCCGGGCACGGCCTCAACACCGGCCTCAACGACGCCGTCAACCTCGGCTGGAAGCTGGCCGCCGAGGTGCGCGGGGCGGCGCCCGAGGGCCTTCTCGACAGCTACTCCGCCGAGCGCCAGCCGGTCGGCGCGCGGGCCTGCGAGGCGCTGCGCGCCCAGACCGCCCTGATGTACCCGCTGGAGTCGGTCGCCCCGCTCCGGGCGCTGCTCACCGACCTGATCACCTACGACGACGTCAACCGGCACCTGGTCACCATGGTCAGCGACGTGCGCTACCCCTTCCCGGCGCCGGAGGGCGCCGAGGCGCCCGCGATCCTCGGCCGGCCGGTGCCGAACGTGAGCCTCAAGGCCGCCGACGGGACGGTCACCGGCACCGCCGAGGCCCTCAGCGCCGGCCGCGGCGTGCTGCTGGACCTGTCCGGCGGCGCGGCCGACCTCTCCGCCCTGGCGCCGATCGCCGACTGGGTGACCGTCGTCGCCGCCGAGCCCGACCAGGCCCTCGATGCCGAGCTCGTCCTGGTCCGCCCCGACGGGTTCGTGGCCTGGGCCGGTGGTGCGGACGCCGCGGGCCTGGACGCCGCGCTCGCCACCTGGTTCGTCACCACCGCGAACTGACCGGCCGTCAAGGGGGCGCGTGACCGCCGAAGCCGCGGCACGCGCCCCCTCCCCGGATCCCGACTCCGGCCGCACAGGCCGGTGTTCGCCTCTCCGCCCACCCTGCCCGTGAGACGCCTTCCCAGTCCAGGAGCCTGTCCATGACCCAGCCGACGCCCACCGCGTCCTTCCCGCTGTCCCGCAGCTGCCCCTACCAGCCGCCCACCGGATACGACGACTTCAAGGGCAAGGGCCCGCTGCAGAAGGTCCGGCTGTTCGACGGTCGCAGTGCCTGGCTGGTCAGCAGCCACGCCGTCGCCCACAAGCTGCTCGGTGACCCCCGGCTCTCCAACGACCGTACCCGGCCCGACTTCCCGGCGCTGTCCGCCGCCGAGCGCACCCCGCGTCCGTTCCGGATGCTGCCCGAGATGGACTCGCCCGAACACGACATCCAGCGCCGGATGCTGCTGCCCTCCTTCACCCTCAAGCGCGCCCGCGAGGCCCGTCCGAGGATCGAGGAGATCACCAACGAGCTCATCGACGCCATGCAGGCCAAGGGCGGCCCGCTGGACCTGGTCTCCGAGTTCGCGATCCACCTGCCCTCCAAGATCGTCTGCGAGCTGCTCGGCATCCCCTTCGAGGACCACGAGTTCTTCCAGGACCGCGGCTACCGCCTGGAGAAGGTGGAGAGCGTCGAGTCCGTCCAGCAGATGATCGGCGAGCTGTTCGGCTACCTGGACCGCCTGATCACCGCCATGGAGAACGCCGACGAACCGCAGCCCGGCCTGCTCGGCGACCTGGTCGCCGGACCGGTCGCCAACGGGGAGATGAGCCACCAGGAACTCGTCGTCCTGGCCCTGGTCATGCTCAACTCCGGCCACGTGACCACCTCGTCGATGATCGCCCTGGGTGTCTTCACGCTACTGGAACACCCTGACCAGCTCGCCCTGCTGCGCGCCAAGCCCGAACTGATGCCCTCGGCGGTCGACGAGCTGCTGCGCTACCTGTCCATCGCCGACACCGTCACCCGGCGGATCGCGGTCGCCGACATCGAGATCGCCGGGCAGACCATCGCCGCCGGCGAGGGCGTCCTGATGCCCAACGCCCTGCTCAACCGCGACCCGGAGGCCTTCGAGGAGCCGGACACCTTCGACATCACCCGCAGCTCCGAGAGCCGCCACCTGGCCCTCGGCTTCGGCGTGCACCAGTGCATCGGCCAGCACCTGGCCAAGGCGGAGATCGAGGTGGCGCTGACCGCCCTGCTCACCCGCTTCCCCACGCTGCGCCTCGCGGTGCCCGCGGACCAGGTTCCGCTGCGCGACACCGGCGGCCTGGAGGGCGTCTCCGCCCTGCCCGTGACCTGGTGACCCCTGCGGACCGAGCAGGAGAGCGAGAAGGAGAGAACATGCGAGTCTCAGCCGACCAGGGCGCCTGCATCGGCGGCGGCCTCTGCGCCCTGAACGCGCCGGCCGTCTTCGACCAGGACGAGCGGACCGGGCTGGTCGTCGTGCTCGACGCGGACCCCGCGGAGGAGCGGCGGTCCGAGGTCGAGGCTGCCGTCCGCAACTGCCCGTCCGGCGCCGTGCGCCTACAGGGCCAGGGGCGTTAGGGCACCACACCGCCACCGTGCGCCTCCCCCGTGCGTTCTGGGGGAGGCGCACGTTCGATCGGAGGAGGACACGGATGCGTACCACCGCCCGACGCCTACTGGTCCCGCTGGTCGCCGGCCTCTGGCAGACGCTGGCCTGCCTCGGCGGACTCTGGGTGGACGTCCACGGCCTGACGCCGAACCAGGCAGGCACCACCGCGCCCCGCCACCCCGAACGGCTCTGCCCGGAGGTCCCGCCCACCCCCACCGAACGCACCCTCTGGGCCCAGCTCGACCACACCGTCTGAGCCGCCACCCCCGGTGTGTCGGCGTCACGTCACTGACATCAGCACTCCTCGCGCTTCAGGTCCCGGTCCGTCCTGTGGAGGCGTGCCCTTGGAAGCGGCGGCCGGGCCCCGGCCGTCCACGGTGGGTGCGTGGCGGTCAGTGGGCGTCGCGGCAGGGGCCGGTCGGGGTGCAGAGGGTGAGGGAGAGCGGCCTGCCGGTCGACGGGATGCGGTAGTGGTACGCGGCGAAGGTGACGAGGTCGCCGAGGCCGAGGTCGACGGTGAGGTGCCGGACGGGGCTGACGAGGTGGTCGGGGTCGCCGGAGACCTCGATGCCGTCCACCCGGCCGCGGTAGGCCGTGAAGGCGTAGGAGTCGACGCCCGCCGTGGTGTCGGCGGGCATGGGGGTGCGCGCGACGAGGTCCTCGACGGGGGAGAACCAGATGGTCGTGGGCGTCTCGCCCCGGTGGTTGACGACGGCGTAGCAGACGTCGAAGTTGTCCACCGGCCAGAACGCGACCGCCCGGGACCAGCCGTCGGTGTCGAGGACGGCCATGGTCGGCAGCGTCGGTTGCGGGCACTGGGGTGGCGCGTTGAGCCCGGCGACGAGGTCCACGATCCACTGGGCGGACGGCGGGGCGGGTTCGGGGAGCAGGACCGGGTGGCGGATCGCACGGGGGTCGATGACCGGCTCGCACGCGGTGGTCGCCGCCAGCGCCGCGACCAGCGCCGCGACCAGCGCCCTCGTGGAGCAGAACGCGCCGGAGCCGCGCCTCATCGTGCCTCCCCCACCCGACGGAAGAACGGATGTGCCTCAGGATGCTCCGCACCCGGGGCGGCGACAAGACTCCGGACGGAGGCGTTGCCGCCGCCCGGAGTCGGGTGGTGTCAGGCGGGCCGGGGGAGGTAGGCCAGGCCGTGGGCGCCCGCTTCGGCGTGCTTGGGGACGGTGAGGCGGCTGACGGGGGCCAGGGTCGTGAGGTCGACGACGTCCACGGTGGAGGAGACGACGGAGGACACGTAGCCGAAGCGGCCGTCGGGGGAGGAGGTGATGGTCAGCGGGAACTGGCCCACCTCGACCGAACCGAGGGGCCGGTGGGTGGCGGCGGAGAAGACGGTCAGTCGGCCGGGGGCCTGGCGGCCGAGGGGTGAGTCGGTGTCGGGGGTGGCGCTGATCTCGCCCGCCAGCAGCCGGCCGGCGGAGGTCAGATGGACCGGGATGACGGCGGACCGGGTGGGCAGGACCTCCACCACGGAGCCGGTACGGGTGTCGATGACGTGGATGCCGGGTTCGGCGTCCGGCTTGCCGGCGAAGCCGAGGTACGGCGCGCCCACGTACACCCGGTCGCCGTCCGGGGAGACGGCGAGGCCCTCGCTGCCGGGGACCTCCACCTTGGCGGTCAGCACGCCGCGGCCGAGGTCCACCACGGAGACGAACGGCGCCTCCTTGTTGGTGGCGTAACCGGTGCGCCCGTCGGGGGAGATGGCGAACCAGTGCGGGCCGGGGGCGTCGGTGTCGATCCGGCCCAGCGGGCGGCGGGTCGTGAGGTCGACCACCACCACCCCGCCGGGGCGGTCCGCCGACGCCTCGACGCTGACGTAGAGCCGGTCGCGGTCGAGGTCCAGCGCCAGCCCGTGCGGGCCGTGCTCGGGGGCCAGGTCGACCACCTCGACGATCCGGCGGGTGTCGGCGTCGATGACGGTCAGCTTGGTGCTCCGGCCGCCGTGGGCGTGGTAGTAGCCGGAGTGGTACGCGGTGGTGCACCAGAGCAGGCGCCGGGTCGGGTCGAAGCACAACTCGTGCGGCTCGGCGGTCACTTCGAGGCTGTCGAGCAGGGCGTCGGTGGCGGCGTCGAAGAACGAGACGGTGGCGCCGCTCTGGCTGACGACGGCGAGGACGTCGCCGGCGAGGTGGGAACGGAGGTCGTTCGGCACGTGGACTCCTGGAAGTGAGGACTTGTCGCCCGACTGGCTCGGACGGTTCCACTCTCCGCGCCCCGCGGCGGCCGAACAATGCAAGGATCGGCACGGGATCATTGACCACAGCGAAAAACCACAGTTCAGGAGCCATGGATGGACCTCAACCTGCTACGGGCCCTGGACGCCCTGCTCCAGGAGAACAGCGTGACCCGGGCCGCCGAGCGGCTCGGTACCTCGCCGGCGGCGGTGAGCCGGATGCTCGCCCGGCTGCGCCGGGCCGTCGGCGACCCGCTGCTGGTGCGGGCCGGGCAGGGCCTGGTGCCGACCCCGCGGGCGCTCGAACTGCGCGAGGAGGTCGCGGACCTGCTGCGCGGCTGCGAGAGCCTGCTGCGTCCCGGCGCGGGCTTCGACCCGGCGCACCTGGAGCGGACCTTCACCGTGCAGGCCGGCGACGCCGTGCTGGTCCGGGTGGCAGGCCCGCTCACCGAACGGATCCGCGCCGAGGCGCCCGGCGTGGACGTGGTGTTCCTGCCCGAGGCCATGGAGGGCGGACCGGCGCTGCGCCAGGGCGTGGTGGACGTCGAGGTGGGTGTGCTCGGGCAGTTGGACCCGGAGGTCCGCTCCCGGCCGCTGGTCACCGCGCCGGTGGTGGGCGTGGCGCGCAGCGGCCATCCGCTGTTCGAGGGGCGGATCACCGCCCGGCGCTTCGCCGCCGCCGACCACATCGGGGTCTCCCGGCGCGGCCGACGGCACGGGCCGATCGACACCGCGCTGGCCGAGCGCGGGCTGCGCCGCCGAGTCGCGGTGGTGGTGCCCAGCCACACCGGCGCGATGCTGCTGGCCCGGGACAGCGACCTGGTGACCCTCGGCCCGGCGGACTGGCTGCCGCGGACCTTCGAGGCGCTGGGCCTGCGCACCTTCCCGATTCCGCTCGAACTCCCGCCGCTGGAAGTGGGGATGGCCTGGCACCCGCGCAACTCGGCGGACCCGGGCCAGCGTTGGTTCCGTACGCACCTGGCGGCCGCGGTGCGGCAGGCGTAGGGGCCGTACCTTCGCGGAGGTACGGCCCCGGGCCGGGAGGAGGGAGTGGCGGCCCTACTGGCCGGCGATGACCCGCCCCATGGCGGGCAGCGTGGGCGAGTTGGCGTTCCAGTAGTCGGAGTGCCCGCCGTTGGGGTCGGTGGGCAGGATCTGCGCGCCGAACTCGGGAGCGGTGGTCTGCCGGCCGTGGATCAGGTGGTGGTCGTCGTCCCCGAAGCCCCAGTCGGACTTGATGTTGTCCCAGGCGTTGTCCGCCAGACCGCCGGGGTCGAGGGCGGGAGCCAGGCCGATCGGGTCGCCCTGGCTCTGCGCCGCGTAGACGTGGGACGGGTCGATGCGGAGGTCGGCGGCGGTGTCGACGCCGGCGCCCGGACTGGCGATGAGGACGACGTTGTCGACCGGAAGGCCCTTGTCCTTCATGGTGTAGCCGATCGTCGTGGTGCCGTAACTGTGTCCCAGGACGGTGTTGTTGGCGATGTTCCCGTCGTGGGTGGCGTGGAGCCCGACCTCGAAGCCGTGCAGCTTGTCCTCGGCGTTCTTCGCGTACGTGTCGTCCGCGGCCTCGGGGACGAGGTTCTGCGGGGCGTCGTAGCCGATCCAGGCGATCGAGGAGGTGGTCCGGTTGTTGCCGACGGCGTTGGCCGCGGCGACCATCGCGTCCGACCGGCTGATGTCGCCGTCGACCTTGCCGAGCCGGGCGCCGGTACCGGGGACGTACGTCGAGACGTTGTCGGCGGTGTCCGGGTTGTTGACCGCGACGATGGCGTGGCCCAGGCCGTTGGTGTCGAAGCCCAGTAGGAAGGTCGGCGGGTGGGCGGCGTCGACCGGGGTGTTCAGCCGCTTCTCGATGTCGTCGATGCCTTTCATCTTCTCGACGAGGAGGTCGTGCTGCTGCTTCCAGGCCGTGTAGTCGAGGTTCGGGACGGCGATGCCGGCGGAGTACCCCCCGCCGTACTCGGGCGGCTCGGGGCCGAGCGCGTCGAGCTGACGCTGGAGGTCGGCCTTGCCGTTGCGCAGGTTGGTCCGGTTGGCCTGGTCGCGGCTGACGGCGGGGATGCCGTCGAGGTTGCCGATCTGGTCGGGGTGGTTGAGGATCATCCGGTGCTGCTGATCGTCGGTGAGGCTGTTCCACCAGTCATGGACGCTGTTCGGGTCGGTGCCGGCGGCGGGGACCTGGTCGAGCGCGTTCGCGGCGGCCGTGTCGTTGGTGGCGACGGTCGAGTCGAGCCCGGTGGCGTTGCTCGCGTTGGTGGTGAAGTGGGCGAGCCGCTTGCTGATCGTCCGGTCCGCGTGGTCGGCCTCGGTGAGGGCGGCGCTGATCCGGTCCCGGATGTCCTTGGCGTGCTCCGGGGCGCCGTGCCCGGCGAAGGTGAGGGAGTTGGGGTCGTTGTCCCAGGTGATCCCGCCGTCGGGGGCGACGGTGAGGCCCTGGGCCCTGGCGTCGTCGAGGGCGCTGATCAGGTGCGCCTGGGCGGCGGCGAAGCCGTCGTAGGCGTCCTGGAGGGCCCGGCTGATCAGGCCGATCTCCTGTTGGGCGGCGTGGAGTTCGTCGTGCAGGGTCTGGATCCGGGTGCTGGCGTGGCCGGCGGCCGTCCCGGTCCACTCGGAGCGGCCCAGCCGGTCGACGACGTCGTGCTGCCAGTTCTCCACGTGTTGGCCGAAGGCGGTGGCCAGGGCGTCGAAGGCCGTCTTGGCGGTGGTGAGGTTGCCGAAGCCGGCGCTCTGTAACGTCTTGATGTCCATCGGCTACTCCGCCGCTCCGGCGCTGCGGGGCTTCACCGGGCCGGGGACGACGGTGGTGCCGAACGGGTCCGGTTCGGGCCCGTCCGGGACGGGTGTGTCCGGGTGGATCATGTTGGTGTGGATGTCCTGCTCGACCTGGCGGTAGTAGGCGGCCGAGGCGCCGAGCTTGGTGCCGACCTCGCCCATGTCGCCGCCGAGCTTGTCCAGCAGGGTCTTCCAGTTGCTGCCGCAGGCGGTCAGGGCGGCGGCGGTGAGCCAGCCCTGCAGGGTGCCGGCGGCCTGGTTGCACGGGTCGGTGATCTTCGAGGTCTCGCCGGGTATCAGCCCGCCGATGTGCTGGGCGCTCTGTCCGCAGCCGTCCAGCTCGTCCGGTCTGACCTTGAAGTCCAAGGACGCGTCCGGGTCTGCCATGTGTCCCCCCCCGTCAGTCACGGGCCGACTGCTGGTGCGGCCCGTCGCGGTAACCGACGACGCATGCTAGCGGATCGTGACGACCCGGCAAGGGGGATCGCGGGGTGTGTGTGCGAAGGGGCCGCACCTTCTCAAAGGTACGGCCCCGGACGGGAGTTGGGCTATGCGGGTGGGGTGCCGTTCGGCCAGACGCAGGGGGAGCTGACCTTCAGCTGGAAGGTGCGTCCGGCGTCGGTGGCGCCGTCCAGGACGGCGAGGAAGTCGTCCTTGGGGTTCTTCATCCGCACCCAGCCGATGTGGGCGTCGGGCGGCTCCGGCACCACCTGGAAGCCCCGCCCGGTGAGGTACGCGCGGAAGGCGTCGGCGGCCTTCGTCCGGTCGGGCAGGGGGAGGTCCGCGAAGACGGCGGAGCGCTCCGTCTGTTCCCGGCCGTGCGGGCCGATGTCGTTGGCGTCGCACTCCGAGTCGCTGTACGGGGCCGGATCCGTCCGATCCGTCGCGGGCTTGACCGGCAGGTTCGCCAGGATGTCCGACCGGTAGCCGTCGATCTGCTTCTTCGCCTGGTCGAGCGTCATCGTGGGCTGCGACCGCTCGTGCACGGTGGCCGCGCCGCAGCCGCTCAGCGCCAGGGCGGTGGCCGTCAGGACGGCGGCGGCAGCGGTGGTGGCCGCGGCCCGCCCGATCGGGCGGGCCTGGTCGGTGGTGCTCATGTCAGTGCTTTCCGGCGATGACCTGGCCCATGGCGGCCAGGGTGGGCGAGCCGTCGTTCCAGTAGTCGGAGTGCCCGGCGTTGGGGTCGACGGGCATGACGTTCGCGCCGAACTGGGGGGCGGTGGTCTGACGGCCGTACATCAGGTGGTGGTCGCCGTCGCCGAAGCCCCAGTCGGTCTTGATGTTGTCCCAGACGTTGTCCCCCATCCCGCTGGGGTCGGTGGCGGCGGCCCAGCCGATCGCGTCGGCGGGGCTCTGTGCCGCGTACACGTGGTTCGGGTCGATGCGCAGGTCCTTGGCGTTCTCGACACCGGCGCCCGGGCTGGCGATGAGGACGGCGTTGTCGACCGGGAGGCCGTGGTCGCGCATGGTGTAGCCCACGGTCGTGGTGCCGTAGCTGTGGGCCAGGATGGTGTTGTTCCCGATCTTCCCGTTGTGGGTGGCGTGCAGGCCGTTCTCGAAGCTGACCAGCTTGTCCTCCGCGTTCTTCGCGTACGTGTCGTCCGCGGCCTCCGGGATGATGCTCTGCGGCGCGTCGTAGCCGACCCAGGTGATCGACGAGGTGGTGCTCTTCCCCTTGCTGGCGTCGTTGGCCGAGGCGACCATCACGTCCGAGCGGTTGATGTCACTGCCGATGCTGCCCAGGCGTGCGCCGGTACCGGGGACGTAGGTCGACACGTTGTCGGCGGTGTCGGGGTTGTTCACCGCGACGATGGCGTGGCCATGGCCGTTGGTGTCGAAGCCCATCAGGAAGGTCGGCGGGTGCTTGTCGTCGACCGGATGGTTCAGCCGCCCCTCGATGGCGTTGATGCCGTTCATCTTGTCCGTGAGGTCGTCGTGCTTCTGCTGCCAGTCCGTGTAGGCGGGGTTCGGGCGGATGAACCTGCCGGAACCGATGGTCGCCGACGGCGCGGGGCCGAGGCCGTCCAGCTGGCGCTGGATGTCCTGCTTGCCGCGGGCCAGGTTGATCCGGTTGGCCTGGTCCCGGTCGACGGCGGGGATGCCGTCCATGTTGCCGATCTGGTCCGGGTGGTTGAGGACCATCCGGTGCTGCTGCTCGTCGGTCAGTCCGTTCCACCAGGCCTTGACGCTGTTGGGGTCGGTGCCGGCGGCGGGGACCTGTTCGAGCGCGTTGGCGGCGGCGGTGTCGGCCTTGGCGGTGGCGGAGTCGAGGCCGGTGCCGTTGCCGGCGTTGGTGGCGAGGTGGGCGAGCCGGGTGTTGATGGTCTGGTCGGCGTGGTCGGCCTCGTTGAGGGCGGCGGTGATCCGGGCCTGGATCTGCTTGGCCTGGTTCTCGGCGTCGTTGCCCGCGAAGTCGGGGGAGTTGGGGTCCTTGTCCCAGGTGATCCCGCCGTCGTCGGCGACGGTGAGCTTGTGGGTCTTGGCGTCGTCGAGGGCGCTGATCAGGTGGGCCTGGGCGGCGGCGAAGCCGTCGTAGGCGTCCTGGAGGGCGCGGCTGACCAGTCCGAGTTCCTGCTTGGCGGCCTGGAGTTCGGTCCCCAGGTTCGAGATCCGGGTGTTGGCGTGGCCGGCGGCGGTGCCGGTCCACTCGGAGTGGCCGAGCCGGTCGACGACGTCGTGCTGCCAGGACTCGATGTGCTGGCCGAAGGCGGTGGCCAGGGTGTCGAAGGCGCTCTTCGCGGTGGAGATGCTGATGACGTCGGCGTCGTGGAGGGTCTTGATGTCCATCGCTTACTCGGCCGCCTTCGCGCTGCGGGGCTTCACCGGACCGGTGGTGTCGAAGGGGTCAGGTTCCGTTCCGTTCGAGGCGGGCGCGTTGGGGTTGCGCATGCTGTTGTGGGCGTTCTGCTCGGCCTGGCGGTAGTACGCGGCCGAGGTGCCCAGCTTGGTGCCGACGTCGCCCATGTCGGTGCCGAGCTTGTCCAGCAGGGTCTTCCAGTTGGTGCCGCAGTTCTGGATGGCGCCGGCCGTGAGCCAGCCCTTCAGCCCTCCGGCGGCCTGGTTGCACGGGTCGGTGATCTTCGAGGTCTCGCCCGGTATCAGCCCGCCGATGTGCTGCGCGCTCTGCCCGCAGCCGTCCAGCTCGCCCGGCTTGACCTTGAACTCCAAGCCCGCGTCAGGATCTGCCATTGTCCTTCGTTCCCCCGTCAGTTCCGGACCGGATGTTGGGGCGGTCCGTTTGATCGAAACTGACGACGCATGCTAGCGGATTACTAACACACAATCCGATGAATGCGGACCAGCCGGACGGGAGGGGCCGCACTACCGGGAAGGTGCGGCCCCGAACGTGACCCGGGCTTAGGCGGGCGGCGTGCCGTCGGGCCAGACGCAGGGGGAGCTGATGTCCAGCCGGAACGTACGGCTTGTGTCGCTGGCGCCGTCCAGGATGGCGACGAAGTCGTCCTTGGGGTTCTTGAGCTTTACCCAGCCGATGTGAACGCTGGGCTCCGATACCGGCTGGAAGCCCCGTCCGATGAGGTAGGTGCGGAACGCGTCGGCGGCCTGTGTCCGGTCGGACAGTGGGAGGTTCGCGAAGATGTACGACCGCGAGGTTTCCTTCCGGCCGTGCGGTCCGATGTCGTTGAGGTCGCACTCCAGGTCGCTGAATGCTGGCCTCTCGGCGGGCTGGATCGGCAGATGTGTCAAGGTGTCCGTCAGATACCCGTCAATCTGCTTCTTCGCCTCGTCGAGCGTGATCGTGGGTTTCGATCGCTCCTGTAGGGTGTTCACCCCGCAGGCGCTCAGGGTCAGCGCTGCGATGGCCAGGGCCAGCGTGACCGCAACCCGGCCGGTGCCTGTCCGGCTTGCGGTGGTGCAATCGGCGGTCCTCATGACAGCGGCGCTCCCGTGATGGCCTTCCCCATGCCGATGAGGGACGGCGAGCCCTTCTCCCAGTAATCGGAGTGCCCCGTTCCCGGAGCGGAGGGTATGTACTGCGCGCCGAAATTCGCGTTGCTGGGGTCGCGCCCGAAGGACAGGTGGTGGTCGGGGTTGTCGACGGTTCCGGCCCAGTAGCCCACATTGTTGGTGAAGTTGCTTACCCAGTTGCTCGCTTGCTCTGGCGGGGTGTTATCGATCATGTCGTCGTCGCCCACCGCCACATAGACGTGGGACGGGTCGACGCCGAGCTCCTTGGCGTGTTCGACACCGACGCCCGGGCTGGCGATCAGGACGACGTTGTCCACCGGCAGCCCCTTGTCGCGCATGGTGTAGCCGACGACCGTGGTGCCGTAGCTGTGGCCGAGAATGGTGTTGTACGACGGCTTGCCCTCGTGCGTGGCGCGCAGCCCGTCCTGGAAGCCGCGCAGCTTGTCCTCGGCGTTCTTGGCGTAGCTGTCGTCGGCGGCCTCGGGGATGATGTTCTGCGGGGCGTCGTAACCGATGTAGGTGATCGACGACGTGGTTTTGGTGTTGCCGTTGGCGGAATTGGCCGAAATGACCATTCGATCCGACCGGTCCATGTTGCCGCCCATCTCACCGAGTCGCGAGCCGGTGCCGGGGACGTAGGTCGAGACGTTGTCGGCGGTGTCCGGGTTGTTGGCCGCGACGATGGCGTGGCCGTGGCCCTTGGTGTCGAAGCCCAGCAGGAAGGTCGGCGGGTGGTCGGCGTCGACGGGGGTATTCAGCCTGTCCTCGATGGCCTTTACCCCCCTCATCTTGTCTTCCAGGTCGTCGTGCTTGGCCTTCCACTTGTCGTACTCGGGGTTCGCCACGGGCTCGCCCTTGACATACCCCAGAAACTGCTTCGGCGCGGGGCCGAGGCCGTCGAGCTGGCGCTGAAGGTCTTCCTTGCCGTGCTGGAGGTTGATCAGGTTGGCCTGGTGCCGGGCGGTGGCGGGGATGCCGTCGAGGGCGCCGATCTTGTCGTGCTCGGTTTGGATCATGTGTTGCTGCTGGGCGTCGGTGAGGCCGTTCCACCACTTCTTGACGCTGTTGGGGTCGGTGCCGGCCGGCGGAACCTGACTGAGGGCGTCCGTGGCGGCCTGGTCGGCCTTCGCGGTGGCGGAGTCGAGGCCGGTGCCGTTGGTGGCATTGGTGGCGAGGTGGCCGAGCCTGGCGTTGATGGTCTGGTCGGTGTGGTCGGCCTCGGTGAGCGCGTTGGTGATCCGCTGGCTGATCTCCTTGGCGGTGGCCTCGGCCTTGTCCCCGGCGTAGTTGGGGGAGTTGGGGTCCTTGTCCCAGGTGATCCCGCCGTCGGGGGCGACGGTCATCTTGTTCTTCTTGGCGTCGTCCAGCGCGCTGATCAGATGGGACTGCGCCGCCGCGATGCCCTCTGCGGCGTCGGCGAGTGCCTTGCTGATGAGGCCGAGTTCCTGCTTCGCGGCCTGGAGTTCGTTGCCCAGGAACTGGATCCGGGTGTTGGCGTGCCCGGCGGCCGTCCCGGTCCACTCGGAGTGGCCGAGGCGGTCGACGACCTCGTGCTGCCAGTTCTCGATGTGCTGGCCGAAGGCGCTGAAGAGGGTGTCGTAGGCGTTCTTCGCGACCGTGATGTTGTTGATGTTGGCGTCGTAGAGGGTCTTGATGTCCACGGGTTACTCGGCCGCCTTCGCGCTGCGGGGCTTGACCGGGCCGGTGGTGACGTTGGTGTCGAAGGGGTCCGGCTCCGGACCGTTCGAGGCGGGCGCGTTCGGGTTCC
The DNA here is from genome assembly GCF_042734825.1 of Kitasatospora sp. NPDC059648. Classification (NCBI taxonomy): domain Bacteria; kingdom Bacillati; phylum Actinomycetota; class Actinomycetes; order Kitasatosporales; family Streptomycetaceae; genus Kitasatospora; species Kitasatospora sp. NPDC059648. The sequence continues at coordinate 61,050 of NZ_JBHWDU010000043.1, forward strand.
GCATGCTGTTGTGGGCGTTCTGCTCGGCTTGGCGGTAGTAGGTGGCCGTGGTGCCGAGTTTGGTGCCGACGTCACCCATGTCACTGCCGAGCTTGTCCAGCAGGGTCTTCCAGTTGGTGCCGCAGTTCTGGATGGCGGTCGCCATCTGCCAGCCCTGGAGGGTGCCGGCGGCCTGGTTGGACGGTTCGGTGATCTTCGCCGTCTCCCCCGGTATGAGACCGCCGATGTGCTGTGCGCTCTGCCCACAGCCGTCCAGTTCGGACGGCTTGACCTTGAACTCCAAGTGCGCGTCAGGATCTGCCATGGTGCCCCCCCATGCATGAGAACCGGCCGGCGGCCGGTCCGTGTGTTCGAAAACTAGTGACGCATGCTAACGGAATCCATGCGGAGGATTGTCGGCGTACGTGTGGGGGCAGAGTGACGGGGCAACAGTCCGGTCGGGTTCGGGATACCCTGTGGGGGTAAGCGGACTGGCGGAGGCGGGCGGGAGGCGGAGGATGGCGCAGCAACGGCCGTACGTTTCCCCGCTGCCCGGCGTGCTGCGCCTGCTGCTTCTCGCCGCCCTGCTGCTCGGCATCGTCACGATGCACACGCTCGGGCACCCGAGCGGCGGGCACGGTGGCCACGGTGGGCACGGGCTCCAGGTGACGGCGGCCCAGCAGATGCCCGGACACCACAGCCCGACCGCCGACCGCGGCGCCGACGGCATGGACCCGATGACGGTCTGTCTCGCCGTGTTGGCCGGCTGGACCCTGCTGCTCCTGGTCGCCGGCCCGCTGCTGCGCCGCAGCGGCGACGCCGCCGCCGAGGTGCGGGCCCGCCTGCTGCGGGCCGTCCGCGCGCTGCCGCCGCCCGGGGGCGGGCGGATACTCCTCAACAGACTTTCGGTGCTGCGTCAGTAGGCGCGCGCCCGCCGTCCCGTGCCCGTGTGTACGGGGACGGGACGGCCGACGCGATGTCCTGCACACCCACCCCACTGCACGAGGTGCACTCCGTCATGCGCACACCCACCCGTCGTACCGTCCTGGTCTCCGCGCTCGCCGCCGCCGGGACCGGCCTGCTCGCCGCCTGCTCCTCCGACTCCGGCTCCGACTCGATGAAGGGCATGGACCACTCGTCCATGAACCATCCCTCCACGAGCGCCGCCGCCCCCGCCGGCTTCGTCTCCCCGAACGGCCCCGAGGTCGTCGCCGCCGAGGCCCGGCGCCGGCCCGGCCCGGAGCGCAAGGTCGCGCTCACCGCGACCGAGACCACCCTCGACCTCGGCGGACGGACCGTCCGCAGCTGGGCGTACGGCGACCGCCTGCCCGGCCAGGAGGTCCGCGCCGCCCTCGGCGACACGCTCGCCATCACCCTCGCCAACCACCTGCCGCAGCCCACCTCGCTGCACTGGCACGGCCTCGCCCTGCGCAACGACATGGACGGCGTGCCGGGGGTGACCCAGGAGGCGGTCAGGGCCGGTGCCTCCTTCGACTACCGCTTCGCGCTCTCCCGCCCCGGCACCTACTGGTTCCACCCCCACTCCGGCGTCCAGCAGGACCGGGGCCTGTACGCGCCGCTGATCGTCGAGGACCCGAAGGAGCCGCTGCACTACGACCGGGAGTGGGTCGTCGTCCTGGACGACTGGGTGGACGGGGTCGACGGCAGCACCCCGGACGCCGTGCTCGCCGAACTCGCCAAGGGCATGGGCGGGACGGACCACTCGTCGCACGGCATGCCGGGGATGGACACGGGCGGCGGCACGGCCACCCCGGCCACCGGCCCTTCCAGGATGCTGATGGGTGCCGCGAGCCCGCTGCTGGGCGGCGACGCGGGTGACGTCGCCCACCCGTTCCACCTGGTCAACGGCCGCCTGGCGAGCGCCCCCGAGACCTTCACCGCCAAGCCCGGCGACCGGATCCGGATCCGGCTGATCAACGCGGGCGGCGACACCGCCTACCGGGTCGCGCTCGGCGGCCACGAGCTGACCGTCACCCACACCGACGGGTTCCCGGTCGAACAGGCCACCGCCCAGGCGCTGTTGCTCGGCATGGGCGAGCGCTACGACGTGCTGGTCACCGTCAAGGACGGAGTCTTCCCGCTGACCGCCCTCGCCGAGGGCAAGAACGCCACCGCGCTGGCCGTGCTGCGCACCGGCGGCGGCGCGGCGCCCGACGCCTCGGTGCGCCCGGCCGAGCTGGACGGCCGGCTGCTCACCGCCGGGCAGCTCAGGGCCGACGCGAGCGTCCGCCTGCCCGCCAAGGCGCCGGACCGCACCGTCCGGCTGGAGCTCACCGGCGGCATGGCGAAGGCCGACTGGGCGTTCAACAGCCGCAAGTACGACCCGGCGCAGCGCTACCCGGTCGCGGCGGGCGAGCGGGTGCGGCTGGAGTTCCGCAACAGCACCGGCATGTGGCACCCCGTCCACCTGCACGGGCACAGCTTCGCGCTGGGCGCCGACGGCCCGCGCAAGGACACCGCGATCGTGCTGCCGGGCACGACCCTGGCGGTCGACTTCGACGCCGACAACCCGGGGCTGTGGATGGTGCACTGCCACAACGTGTACCACTCCGAGACCGGCATGATGACCGTCCTCGGTTACCAGGCGTAACCCCCGTCCAGGATCCGAGACGCCGGGGCGGTGGACTCCCTCCCCCGCCCCGGCCCCGGGCCCGCCGCACCACGCCACCCTTCCCCACCTGCGGATCCATGACGTTTTCTTAACGCGGGCCGATGACGTCTCCTTAACGACCGTCGCATAGCCTGGCGCACTGCCGTCGCCCGACGGCGCTTTTACGGGGTCTTGAACAAGAGGTGCAAGGTGGTTTCGTCGGGTTCGACGGAGACGACGACGGAGGAGCCGTCGTCGGCGCGAATACGGCTCCGCAGCTGGCTGCTGGCGGACGTGTCCGCTTCCAAGACCATGCCGGATGCGGATACGCAGGGTGACGCGGAGCCGGGGGACTCCGGGGCGCACGGCGGCGCGGACGAGGGTCAGCGCTGGTGGCGGGTCATGTGCCTTACTGGCGTCGACTACTTCTCCACGCTCGGTTACCAGCCGGGTATCGCCGCCCTCGCGGCCGGGGTGCTGTCCCCGATTGCGACGATCGTCCTGGTGATCGTGACCCTGCTGGGCGCGCTGCCGGTCTACCGGCGGGTCGCCCAGGAGAGCCCGCACGGCGAGGGCTCGATCTCGATGCTGGAACGACTGCTGTCGTTCTGGAAGGGCAAGCTGTTCGTCCTCGCGCTGCTCGGGTTCGCCGCGACGGACTTCATCATCACCATCACGCTGTCCGCGGCCGACGCGAGCGCGCACCTGGTGGAGAACCCGCACCTGACCGGCGTGCTGGGCGGCAAGCAGGTGCTCATCACGCTGTTCCTGGTGGCGCTGCTCGGCGCGGTCTTCCTGAAGGGCTTCGGCGAGGCGATCGGCCTGGCCGTCGCCCTGGTCGGGATCTATCTTGCGCTCAACATGGTCGTGGTGGCCGTCGGGATCTGGAAGATCATCTCGGCCCCGCACGTGGTCACCGACTGGACCGATGCGCTGACCACCCAGCACGGCAACCCGGTGCTGATGATCGGCGTGGCGCTGGTGCTCTTTCCGAAGCTGGCGCTCGGCATGTCGGGCTTCGAGACCGGTGTCGCGGTGATGCCGCACATCAAGGGCGACCCGGACGACAGCGCGAGCAGCCCGGCCGGCCGGATCCGCGGCACCCGCAAGCTGCTCACCACCGCCGCCGTGATCATGAGTGCCTTCCTGATCGCCACCAGCTTCATCACCACGCTGCTGATCCCGGCCAAGGAGTTCGAGAACGGCGGCGAGGCCAACGGCCGAGCGCTGGCGTACCTGGCCCACCAGTACCTGGGCGGCGGCTTCGGCAGCGTCTACGACCTGTCCACCATCGTCATCCTGTGGTTCGCGGGCGCCTCCGCGATGGCGGGCATGCTCAACCTGATGCCCCGCTACCTGCCGCGCTACGGCATGGCCCCGCACTGGGCGCGCGCGGTGCGCCCGATGGTGATCGTCCTCACCCTCATCTCCTTCCTGATCACCTGGCTCTTCGACGCCGATGTCGACGCCCAGGGCGGCGCCTACGCGACCGGCGTGCTGGTGCTGATGAGCTCGGCGGCCATCGCGGTGACGATCGCCGCGTACAAGAAGCGCCAGCGCGGCTGGACCATCGCCTTCGGCGTCATCGCGGCTGTCTTCCTCTACACCACCGTGCTGAACTGCATGGAGCGCCCGGACGGTCTGAAGATCGGTGCCTGCTTCATCGCCGGCATCATCCTGGTGTCGCTGCTCTCCCGGCTTCGCCGTGCCTTCGAGCTACGCGTCACCAACGTGGTGCTGGACGACACGGCGGAACGTTTCATCCGTGACTACGCCCACCGCCCGCTGCGCCTGATCGCCAACGAACCGAGCAACCGCGACAACGCCGAGTACCGCGACAAGATCAGGCAGATCCGCGCGGACAACGACATCCCGGGCGAGGACGACCTGGTCTTCGTCGAGGTGACGGTCCGCGACGCGTCGGACTTCGAGTCCGAGCTGACCGTGCGCGGCGAGGTGCTGCACGGCCGGTACCGGGTGCTCACCCTGGAGAGCTCCAGCATCCCGAACGCGATCGCCGCCCTGGCGCTCACCGTCCGGGACCGCACCGGGCAGCGGCCGCACCTGTACTTCGAGTGGACCGAGGGCAACCCCTTCGCCCAGTTCCTGCGGTTCTTCCTGTTCGGACAGGGCGAGGTCGCCCCGGTCACCCGCGAGGTGCTGCGGGAGGCGGAGCCGGACCGCACCAAGCGCCCGCGCGTCCACGTCGGCTGATCCGCGCCCGGGTCGAACGCCCGGGGTCGAACGCCTCGGCCCGCCCGGGCCGGTGGGGCCCGGCGCGGCGAGGCGGGCGGGGGGGGGCTGGAG
>NZ_JBHWDU010000044.1:0-64763 GCF_042734825.1 Kitasatospora sp. NPDC059648
GTCCTGACCGGCGGCGCGGTGGGCTCCTTCGGCATGGGCGGCGGCCTGCCCGCGCTCGGCGCCCGGGATGGGGGGCGCGCCCGGCTCCCCCTTCCTCGGTCCGTTGTTTTCCGTCTGTTTGCGTTGACTCTTGACTATGTCTGTTGGATTTGGTTCGCTTTCCCCCGCCCTGCGCAGGGTGCCCGTTCCTGTACCACCGTCCGCACCACCCCGACCGGACCCAGGAGACACGATGCGCAAGACGTGGGCCGCGTTACTCGCGGCCTCGCTGGCAGTGGCGCCGCTCGCCACCGTCCCCCTCACCAGCACCCCCGCCGCGGCCGCCGAGTCGGCCGGCGCCACGCTGGTCCCGACCCCGCCGATGGGCTGGAACGACTGGAACGCCTTCGGCTGCGACGTCGACGAGCAGCTCGTCGAGCAGACCGCCGACAGACTGGTCTCGGCCGGCCTGCGGGACGCCGGCTACCAGTACGTCAACATCGACGACTGCTGGATGACCAAGACCCGCGACGCCGAGGGCCGGCTCGTCCCGGACCCGGTCAAGTTCCCGCACGGGATCACCGGCGTGGCCGCCTACGTCCACGCCAAGGGCCTCAAGCTCGGCATCTACGAGAGCGCCGGCACGATGACCTGTGCGGGCTTCCCCGGCAGCCTGGGCCACGAGCAGCAGGACGCGAACGCGTTCGCCTCCTGGGGCGTCGACTACCTCAAGTACGACAACTGCTACAACCAGGGCGTGCCCTCGCAGCAGCGCTACCGCGCCATGGGCGACGCGCTGGCGAAGACCGGCCGCCCGATCGTCTACAGCCTCTGCAACTGGGGCCTGGACAGCGTCTGGACCTGGGGCCGTACGGTCGGCCAACTCTGGCGCACCACCGGGGACATCGACGCCTCGTTCGGCCGGATGCTGGACATCTTCCACGCCAACGCCAAGCTCGCCGACGCCGCGGGGCCGGGTGGCTGGAACGACCCGGACATGCTGGAGGTCGGCAACGGCATGACGGCGACCGAGGACCGCGCCCACTTCTCGCTGTGGGCGGAGATGGCCGCCCCGCTGATCGCCGGCACCGACCTGCGCAAGGCGAGCGCCGACACCCTCGCGATCTACGGCAACACCGAGGTCGTCTCCGTCGACCAGGACCGGCTGGGCAAGCAGGGGCGGCCGGTGAGCATGGCCGCCGGCCTGGACGTCCTGGCCAAGCCGCTCGCCGACGGCGGGGTCGCGGTCACCCTGTTCAACGAGAACCCGCAGCCCGCGGTGATATCGACCACAGCGGCCGCGATCGGCCTGCCGACGGCCAAGGGGTACCTGCTCCGGGACCTGTGGGCGCACACCACCGGCGAGACCGCCGGCGCGGTCAGCGCCACCGTGCCCGGCCACGGCGCCGTGATGTACAAGGTCACCCCGACCGACCATCCGGACGGGCAGCACCCGGACCTCGTCCTCGACACCAAGGTGCCCGACCTCATCCCGGGCGGCTCGGCCACCGTCACCACGACCTTCGCCGACAACGGCGCGCAGTCCGCGAACGACGTGGTGCTCGGACTGGACGCACCGGCCGGCTGGGCGGTGACGCCGCTTTCGGAGACCCGGTTCGGGCACGTGCCGCCCGGCGGCGGGGCCCAGGCCGCGTTCCGCGTCACCGCCCCGGCGCACCTGCCGACGCCGATCACCCGGGCCACCCTCACCGGCACCGCCACCGCGCACGGGCCGGGCGGCCCGCAGCGCGTCACCGCGCCCGCACCGGTCGTCCTGGCCGCACCCGTGCAGGCGCCGTTCCGGACCTTCACCGACACCACCGCCGTCTTCGGCGCCCAGGACGGGACGTTCGCCATCGACGGCGCGGGCGCCGACCTCTACTACGACGTCGACGAGTACAGCGCCGTCTACCGGCCGGGCGCCGAACACGACGGCTCCACCACCGTCGTGAAGATCACCGCGCAGGCGCCGACCAGCGACTGGGCCAAGGCCGGGATCATGGTCCGCGACGACATCACCCAGCCGGGCCGTTCGGCCGGGTACCTCGTCCTGGCCGAGGCCCCCGGCAAGGGCTACGTGCTGCAGTGGGACAGCGACGGCGACGGCAAGCTGGACTCCAACAGCGCTCCGGCGAACCAGGGTTCGGGCTCGGCGGCCTACCCGAGCTGGCTGAAGCTGGTCCGCGCCGGCTCGACATACACCGGCTACTGCTCCACCGACGGGACCACCTGGACGAAGGTCGGTCAGGCCAGCGTCCCGGGAGCGACCGCACGCCAGGACGTCGGTCTCTTCACCACCTCGCACAGCGCGGGCACCAGCGGCGAGGCCGACTTCACGGGCTTCACCCAGAGCTGACCGCGGGTCGTCGCCCGGTGTGCGGCGTCAGGGCTGGTACCCCGGCGCCGCACACCGGTCCGACGGGCTCCGAGCGGCGCCGGTCAGGACAGGACGGTCCAACTCTGCCCGGCAGCAGCCGGGTTGGCCGGATTGGTCATGCCCGGGGAGCCGGCCGTGGTTCCGGCGACGTCCAGTGTCAGACCGTTGCCGACGTTGGTGACGGTGAGCGCGCCGCTGCCGCTCTGGGTGACCTTCCACTTCTGCCAGGGGTTGCCGGGCGTGGCATTCAGCAGGTAGGCGCTGCCGACGCCGTTGCCGCCGGCGAGCACGGTGTGGGTCTGGGCCGCGGTGGCGCAGTTGTCACTGATCGTCACGGTGCCATCGGCGTCGGGCGTGAACATCCACTGCTGGGCGGTGTTGCCGCTCTGGTAGGCGTTGATGTCGGAGTTGCCGCCGACGGCCGCGGAGCAGCCGCCCTGGACTTCGAGCGCCTGGCCCCCGGTGCCGCCGGCGCCGAGCGCGTGGTACTTGCCGTCGCCCACGACGCCCGGCCGCCCGCCTCCGGTGCCACCGCCGGTGCCGGTGCCCGCGCCGGCGATGCGGTAGAGCGCGACGCCGTGCGCAGGGATCCAGTTGCCGCCGATGGTGCCGGTCGCGGTGCCGGTGGCGCCCGTCCACAGTTCCCGGTAGCCGTAGCCCGAGCCGGTCAGGCCGAGGTCGGCGAAGCCGGCACTGATCATGGCCCAGTTGTTCGGGTCCTGGTTGATCAGCGCCACGGCCAGGTCCCCGTTGGCGAGTTGGCGCTTGAGAACCACCGGGGCGACCGGGGAGGAGGGAGGGTTGCCGACCAGGGTGGCGGGCCTGGCGAGGCTGTCCTGATCGATGGCGATCATGTCGCGGTTCTTGAGGAGCGCGAGTGCGGAGGAGCTGATGCCGGTGGACCAGGTGTACCCGTTCGCGGTGTGCTGCGAGTCGGCGGCGGTGCGCAGGTCGGCGCCGGAGACGAGCGGGGCCGCCATCATCGAGAGCACGGACAGTTCGGTGCGCGACTCGTCGTCCGTGAAGGGCTTGTGGCCCTGGGAGGTGTCGGTCACGCCCCAGACGCCGTAGGTGTCCTGCCAGCCGGCGAACATCATGTCCAGGTCGTTCCAGCTGCCGGGGTGGACGTTGCCCGGGTACTTCAGCGCGGTCTGGAGCTGGCCGTTGTAGAGCACGCCGTCCAGTTCGCTGTCGCGGTCGCCGCCGATCCGGCACATGTTGGCGACCTGGCCGCACCAGATCCCGGTGGGCGAGTAGCCGGGCGCCTGGTGCGGCGGGGTGCCGGCGGCCGTGATCAGCGGATCGGTCCGGGCCGGATCGCCGGCGCCCAGCAGGGAGGGGATGCCGGTGTGCGCGGGCTGCGCGGACAGGCTCAGCGTGATCTTGGGCTTGCCCGCCGCGGCGGTCGCCGCGTCCAGGGCGCGCTGGAAGGCCTGGGTCCGGGCGTAGATGGACTGGGTGAGCTCCTTGCCCTCGCCCTGCGGGTAGTAGGCGTAGCCGTCGGGGCCGTAGATGGTGGGACCGTACGGGCAGTCGTCGTACTTGACGAAGTCGACGCCCCAGGAGACCAAGTCGGCGGCGTCGGTGGCCTCGTGGCCGAGGCTGCCGGGGTGGCCCTGGCAGGTGGTGTACGTGTCGGTGGCGTAGAGGCCGAACTTCATGCCCTTGCTGTGGGCGTACCAGGCCAGGTACTGGATCCCGTTGACCGTCCTGCCGTCGACGGTCTGCGCGGGGAACTGGTCGGGCGCGGGGAGCAGGTGGCCGCTGGTGGTGTCGTTCCCGCCTCCGTCGGCGCCGCTGACCGGAGTGCCGTTGGCGTCGTAGAGCTGCATGGCACCGTCGGCGGTCTTGGCGAAGTCCGTGGTCTGGCCGTCGCGGTGGCGCATCGACCATCCGTCGTCGACGGTGACGGTGTCGTACCCCGCCTGGACCAGGCCGTTGGCCGCCATGAAGTCGATGGTCTGCTTGACCTGGTTCTCGGTGACGTAGGCACCGATGCTGTTCCAGGAGTTCCAACCCATGGGCGGGGTCAGGGCGTTGCCGTTGCCGAGGGCGACGGCCGGGATGGCGGTGCCGAGTGCCGCGGCACTGAGGCCGGAGGCCGCGAGGGCGGTGACGGCGAGCAAGCCGACGAGCCGGTGTGGCGTTCTGCGCATGTGGGGGCTTCCCGGGTGGGTGAGTGCGCCGGGCCCGGGCCGCCGAGGGGCGCCGGCCGTGGCGCGGGTGGATGGGACCGGTGCCGACGATCTGTACCGGGACGTGCGGACGCGGCGACGTCGTTCGAACTGCGCATGGGGGCGCGACGACCGCAACGGGGAGCAGCCGTCTAAGCGACGGTGGTGCCATACGATATTGCACCCATCAGAACCCGACAAGACTCAACACAATGCGACTTCACCCGCAGGACAGCAGGCGCCCCGTCACTCCGCAGCAGTTGTTGTCCGTACGTCAACGCACCCCAACGCCGCCCACGACCTCACTCCGGAGACCTGTCGGCAAGCCGACCTCAACCGATGGCTCACCGACGACTCGGCCGCGGACGGCGGCGAGCAGGCTGCTGGGCGCTCAGGACGTGGGTGCGACGGCGACCCTCGGCGCCGTGCATGTCACCGCACCGCAGCACGCCGGGGCGGCGCCGAAACGTCGGGGCCTGCGGCTGGCGCGGCGGACGCGGCCCACGGCAGCGCATACCAGGAGAGCATGGCAAGAATGGCTGCACTCGGCAACTCGGCCACGTAGGCGAGCAGTTGCGCGAGCTGGTAGTCGGAGCCGCGATGTGCCGACCACAGGTCGAAGAACGCGTCCAGGCCCAGCAGGACGGCGGTGGCCGAGGCCGTCGGGCTGGTGGCCGGGTGGCGGCGACGCACCAGTCGGGCCAGCAGGAAGAGCGCCGCCACCTCCATGACGTCCAGCCACACCCAGGAGTTGGAGAGGTTTCGTGCGCCGAAGCGCCCCTTCACCGACATCGCGAGCACGACGATCCATGGCATCAGCAGGAAGCCCGCCGTACGGAACGCCATCGGCAGCCAGCGCCGGACAGCCCGCTCGCGGACTGCGATCCGCCTCCGAAAGGTGTGCGTCGGCATCGTCGGGTGCTTCTTCCTTCGCGGTGGTTGGGTTCCATGGTGTGTCGGCCGCCCGGCCTGCGGCCCCCTGGTCCCCAAGGCAACGGCCTAGGCTGTCCGGAAGAGAGATGGTACGGGGTACGGGGGGATGCGTTGCTCGGAGTGTTCGTCGGCGGGGTCGTCGTCGGCCTGCTGCTCGCCGGCGGCGCGGTGGGAGGGTTCCTGCTCGGCAGGGGGCACGGCGGGCGGGTCCAGGCGCAGAGCGTCGACACTGCCGGGGCGCAGCCGGTCCGATCGGCGCCGCCGGCGGAGCCGGTCCGGAGCGTGGTCGCCGAGGCGCGGCCGGTACGGTCGGCCCCGCCGGCCAAGCCGGTTGCGAAGAGGCTCGCGGTCGAGGTCGAGTTGGAGATCGACGGCTCAGCGAGGACCTCGGGCTGGCGGCGGTCGAGCGGTCCGAGACGGATGCCGACCCCGCCGAGCTCGCGGCCTTTCGCAAGGCCGAGGCGGCACTCAAGCTGGCGCATCGGATCAGGGAGAACAGCAGCCTGAGCGATCGGCAGCAGTCGATCACCTCGGTGCTGCGGCAAGGCCGCTCCGCCCTGGGGCGCTGACGGCCCGGCGGATGGAGCGGCGCGACGCCGCGGCCGTGATCGGAGAGCTGCGCGAGCAGCTGGCGGCCGTGCTGGTCGATCCCGGTGCGGCGCCCCTCGACCCCGCCGCGGCGGGTGAGTACCGCAGGCCCAGACCGCCCTCGACCGCGCCGCCGAGGCGGCCCGGGGCCTGGAGCCGGACCGGTTCAGGCCCCGAAGCGCGGGCTGGGGATCCCGCCCGGCCGGAGAGTGTTGCCGGGATCCGCTTCTCGTTTCCGGCCGGGGGGTTGTCGGGGCCGGTCCCGGTGGTCGGGGCCGGGCGCGATGGCCTCGGCCTTGCGCTGACGGCGCATCCACGCTGCCTGCCGGTAGGACCGGCGCAGTGCCCGCCCGGCGCCGGTGGAGTGGCTGCGGATCGACGCCCGGCGGCACGCGGCGCGGGGATCAGGACCGGAGCCACCAGGCACCGCGCCGCTTCGCCTCGGCGGCCGCGGTTCCGGCGGCGGCCCGCTCGCGCGCACCGTCACCCTCGGCGAAGACGCTCTCCCGGTCCAGCGAGGCCTGGGCCGCCGTCCACGCCGTCGCCCGGGCAGACTGGCCTCACACCGGGCCCACGGGTCAGCCGTCCAGTTTCGCGTACAGGCCACGGCCCGGGCGCTGCGCCCGGCCGGCCTTGGCCAGGCGCTCCAGCATGGTGCGGACCGCATTCACGTTGTCCGCCGACTCCTCGATCCCCAGCCGGACGGTCACCTCCCGGGCGCGCAGCGGGCCCTGAGCGTCGGCCAGCACGCCCAGCGCGCTCTCAGAGGTGGCACCGGTCGTTCGCCGCCCGGGCGCGGGCGCAGCCGTTTCGCTCTGCTGCGGGCCCGGCTGGACGCCGGTCCGCACCGGGCCGGTCCCCCGGGCCGCGACCGTCTTCTTCGCCGCGGTGCGAGGCCGCGCGCCCTCGGTGGCCTTCTTCGCCGCGGCCTTCTTCGCAGGTGCCGCCTTCTTCGCTGTGGTCTTCTTGGCCGGGCTCTTCTTGGCGGTGGTCTTCTTCGCCGTCTTCGTGGCCCTGTCCGTGCGCTTGGTGGCCTTCTCGGCCGGCTCCCGGCCCTGCTCCGGCACTGGCCGGGCTTCGGCCGAGGGCTGCTGCGGCCGGTCCTCGGCGGCGTCGTCCGCCTTTGCCGGGGTGCTGCCCACCGGCGTGGTGTCCTGCGAGGTCGGCGGTCCGGCCAGGGCCTGCAGGCTCTCGATGGCACTGCGTACGGCGTTCTCGCGCGCCACGGCGGCGGTCAGCTCGTCCTCCAGGCGCCGCCGCCGGGCCTCGACGTCGGGAAGTTCCGCCTGCAGCTGGGCGATGGTCTCACTGAAACGGTTTTCTGCCACGGTTCCTCGTCTCGTCCGCCCGCGCGAATGTCGCAGGGACTGTGCGATCTCTACCCCGCTGCCGCTCACCGCCACCACACTGCGACCTGCATCTTCGGAGCCGTCTTCTGCGGCGTCAACCCGCCGTTGCATTCCTGGAGCGCCATCGCGGCGACCGGCGGATACGCCTCAGCCCACGACGGCTCCGGCACGACGAGGCTCGGGCGGGCCGCCGAGGACGCGCCGGCCATCCACCGGGACCACCCAGTACTTGCCGTGGCCGGGGTGGTGGTCACAGAAACAGTCCGTAGGCACGTCGTCTCCCGCACTCCCCGGCGCGCCTGCCGGGGCGTGCGGCTGATCTTTCAGGATTCGCCGTCCCGAGTGCGCTGCCTGGTCGATGATGTGATCTGTCCGACGCCGGGATGACGGGGCCGGAGCCGGGGGAAGGGGACCGCTCGTGGAGATCGTCAGCAGCACCGGACTGGACGGCCTGCCCTGGCCGGAACTGCTCCCCGACCGAAGCCCCGTGCTGGTCTTCCCCGCGCACCCCGGACGCTTGCCCCTCCCCGAGGACGGCTGGGCCGGCTGCGACACCGCCCGTGCCCTCCCGGCCCCTCCGCAGCCCGGCTGGTCCGCCGTCATGACCGGCACCCGGCTGACCATCCACCGCCCGGGCGGTACGACGTGGTTCGACGGCGACATCACCGCCACCCGGGAATGGCACCGCCGCCTCCGCGACCAGCACACCCTCCTGCTGGTCACCGGCGCCTTCACCAGCGCCTTCGACCTCCGCCCAGCCGCCGCGGCCGGCCGACTCCTGCTGCTCGCCACCCCTGTCAGGCACGCCGACAGCCCTTGACCCTCGCGGCGTGCACCGCGAACGGGTGTCGGCTGATTCCGTGGCACCGGGACCCGGGCGGGCACGGCCTCCCTCGCGGCGACGAACCGGTGGGCGCACGGACGCTTCCGGGTCGCCCGGGCCCGGAGGACGCCGAGGAGACGTCGAGCCTCGTGGCAACGGCTGACATGCTGCCGGCCCGGTCTTCAAGGCGAGTCGCAAGCCAGCTCCGGTCGCCTGGCCGGCCGGCCTCGCCGCCACTGGAAGCAGCGCCTGATCCGGCCCTCGAAGATTTCTTTGAAACATCCTGCTGCCCTCACGACGTCATAGGGCGGATATCGCGAGGGGACAGGAGAGGACAGTGGGCAAAGCTCGACGGCGGGCGGCCATGGAGGAGGAGTTCGTCGCGTTCGCGACGGCCCGCTCCGGGCCGCTCTACCGGTCGGCGCACTTCCTGACCGGAGGCGACGCGCACCTGGCCGAGGACCTGGTGCAGGAGACCCTGGGCCAGATGTACGCGCAGTGGCACCGGCTGTACCGGCCGGGTTGGGCCGGTCGGATCGACAACGCGGCGGGATACGCGCAGACAGTGCTGGTCCGCGCGTTCCTGACGCACCAGCGCAGGCGCAGCAGTGGCGAGCGGCCCAGCCAGGTACTACCGGAGGTGTCTGCGCACGAGCGGGACGCGGCGCTGCGGATGGCGCTGCTCGGCGCCCTGGCCCAGCTGCCGCCGCGAGACAGGGCTGTGGTGGTGCTCCGGTACTGGGAGGACCGCAGCGTGCAGGAGACCGCGGTGATCCTCAAGGACAGTTCGTCGGCGGTCCGGACCAGGTGCACCCGGGCGCTGGCCCGGCTGCGGTCCCTGCTGGGGGCCGACCTGGCGGAGTTGGTGGCGCCGTGAGCGAACGGGACGAGTCGGTTGTGACGGACGGACCTTCGGTGATGGGAGAGATGAAGTGACCGGCGGGGACGAGGAATTCGAGACGCAGCTGAGCACGGTCTTCGGACGGGCCGGCGCCGACCTCGGAGCGGACCGGGCTGCCCGGCTGGTGGACGGCGGGCTTGAGAGCGGACGGCGGCGCAAGCGGGGACGGCGGCGGCGCACGGTGCTGCTGGCCGGCGCGCTGACGGTGGCCGTCGCAGCGGGGGCGAGCGCGCTGACCATCCCGTCCGCGGTGCCGGGACGGACCTCGGGGGCGCTGGCCACCGCCTCCTCGACGGGCGCGCCCGCGCCGCTCGACCACGGGGTGACCATCCTCCTGATCGGGCTGCGGTCGACCACCGACGCCCAGGGGCGACCAGCGCCCGCCGACCTCCGGCGCGGGGAGCTCCACGCCGGGGACGCCGACGTGGACGTCGCCGACACCATGGTGCTGGTGCACATCCCGGCCGGCGGCGGGGCAGTGCGTCAGCTGTCGATCCCCCGGGACGTACTGGTCGACGCGGGCGGCGGCAGGCAGACGACCGTCAACCAGGTCTACACGCAGGCCGAGACCACGGAACTGCCCCGGGTTCAGGGCCAGGGGATCTCCGGAGCCGAACTGCGCTGGCGGGGACGGGAGGCCGGGCGGGCCGCACTGATCCGGGCGGTCCAGGACCTGACGGGCGTGCCGGTGGACCACTTCGCGGAGGTCTCGATGACCGGGTTCTACCGGGTCGCACAGGCGGTCGGCGGGGTGCCGGTCTGCCTCAACCGCGCGGTGGACGACCCGTGGAGCGGGGCCAAGCTGCCCGCCGGGCGCTCGGAGCTCGGGCCCGCGCAGGCGCTGGCCTTCGTCCGGCAACGGCACGGGGTCGGCGACGGCTCGGACCTGGGACGGACCCGGCGCGCACAGGCCTTCCTCGCGGGGGTGCTGCAGAAGCTGCGCGACGGCGGCGTGGTGGAGGACGCCCGGAAGCTGGGGGCGCTGTACGACGCGTTGAAGGACGACCTGGTGGTCGACAAGGGGTGGAGCCCGGTGGACCTCGTCCGCCAGGTGCCCGCGCTCGCCCACGGGCAGGCGGCGGCCTCGACGCTGCCCGTGGTCCCGAAGGGGAACGCGCTGGTGGTCGAACCGGGCAGGGCCAAGGAGATCCTCACCGGCGAGGCCACGGGCAACAACGGCCCGGGCGACGAAGGCCCGAGCGCAGCCCCGACGGGGAACTCCGGGAAGCCCGGTAACGGAGTGCCCTGCGTCGACTGAGGGAGGGGAACACCACGGGCTGCGGCAGCGCCGCCTCGGCGGGATCGTGGTCGGATTCGTACCGCTCGGCGCGGTGGCGACGGTCCGGCCGTGCACGGGCGGCCACTCGACGCAGACGGCGGCCGCGGTGGCGGGTCCGGGGAGACGGCGCGGCGACGGCCGACGGACATCCGGCGGGGCCGCACTGACCCCACCGGTACCTCCACTTACGGCGCCCACCCACCACCGGCGCCGACATCGCAGCCGCCCACCGTCCCGGCTCTGCTCCTCCCGGCGGCGGACTGCGCCGGCAGGCAGGACGAGCAGAGGCCCGAGACCTGTCGGGTGCCCGGGCGGGACCCGGTGCCGATCGGTGGTCAGGTGTCCGCGGGCGGTTCCTGGCTGTGCCCGGAGCGGCGGAGTTGTTCGTTGAGGCGCAGGGCTTCCTCTAGTTGGTCTTCGAGGATGATGATGCGGCAGGCGGCCTCGATGGGGGTGCCCTGGTCGACGAGGTCGCGGGCGCGCATGGCGATGCGTAGTTGGTAGCGGGAGTAGCGGCGGTGTCCGCCGTCGGAGCGCAGTGGGGTGATGAGGCGGTGTTCGCCGAGGGCTCGCAGGAAGCCGGGGGTGGTGCCGGTCATCTCGGCGGCGCGGCCCATGGTGTAGGCGGGGTAGTCGTCGTCGTCGAGTTTGTCGGGTGTGTCGGGGCTGGTCGTTGTAGTCACTGCACCTTTCTGGTTCTCGGGGAGAACGCGTCGAGGGGCCCCGGCGCCGTGTGGCGGCTCCGGGGCCCCGAAGGGGAACAACACCATCTACCGGCCTGGGCCGGTTCTGTTACGTCCGCAGCGCCCCGGGTGAAGGGGATGCGGGGATCGCGTATGCGTGACCGGAAACCACCGTCCTTGCGTTGGGGTCTGCGGTGTCCGCCCGGGCGAGTGTTCACGGGCCGGGCGATCCTGATGGCGCTTGCACCCTCCGTTTCTCCGTTGAACTGACTGTCATCTTCACTACTGCTGGTACTGCACCTGCTGGACTGCTGGGTGGCCGTGACGGCCACCCGGTCCGGCAACCCAGCCCCGCCGGCCGTATCGGGCCCGCGGTGGGCTGGAAACCGCTGCTCGGACCCCTCGACACGCGCGCCGCAGTCATGACGCCTTTGCCGAGGTCCTGCGTGTCTTCGCGACTGCTGATACTGCAACCACTGAACTGCGTGGCAGCCCCTGATGCCTGCGGGCCGCCCGGTCCGGCAGTCAGTCCCGTCGCCGTCCTGCATCTGCCTGGCTCCGGGGCTCCACTGCCGGACCGAACCGCGATCTTCTGTCCAACAGCCCGGCCAGTTCGTGTCTGGCCGGTATCACCGACTGCTGCTCACGAGAAAAACGTTAGACCCGCCCGCGAGGAATGTCTACTCCGGCGAGCATAGATTTTGGACTATCCGGGAGCCAGGTAACCTACCGTCGCGCGGCGGCGGCACCCCCCGAGCCGCCGCCGCGCGCGGACGCGAGCAAGCAGCGCCGCGCAGGAGACGGAAGTGGAACACCTGGTGCCCACAGCACCTGGGACGGCCCTCAACGGACGAGCGTCCGGTCGACAGGTCGAAGAACGGGGTGCGTCGCGGTGTGCCAGTCGCCGAGAAGCGGTACGTCCGGCTCGGGCCGGCCGGCGGGCAGGGTGCGGGCCGGGGGTCAGCGCGGGCTGTACATCCGGTGGCGGATGTACAGCACGATGCAGGTGATCGCGCC
The DNA here is from genome assembly GCF_042734825.1 of Kitasatospora sp. NPDC059648. Taxonomy (NCBI): domain Bacteria; kingdom Bacillati; phylum Actinomycetota; class Actinomycetes; order Kitasatosporales; family Streptomycetaceae; genus Kitasatospora; species Kitasatospora sp. NPDC059648. Next base: position 12,104 of record NZ_JBHWDU010000044.1, read on the forward strand.
GATCGCGCACACGGGCAGGCCCAGTCCGACCGCCATGGTCACACCGTCACTGACGTTCTGCGTGTCCTCGTCGGCGTGGCTCACGAGGTAGGCGACCAGCGAGACGCCCACCGCCAGGAACACCGCCGCCCCGGCGAGGAACCAGCCGCCCGCCCGTTCCTGCCACTCGTCCCCCTGCAGCCGGCGCGCCCGGGGACATTGCTCCACCACCGCGCGGCCCAGGCCGGAGGCTCCGGCGGTGTGCCCGTCGATGTGCAGACGGGCGCCGTCGTCGAGGGCGAGGCGGCAGCGGTAGTCTCAGGGGCACCCTCACCGCCGACGACGGGCCCGCACACTCACGCCAGGGCCGGTGCCCGGTGTCACCGCCGGGCGCAAGGATCGGCCCGGACCGCGGCAGACGGGCGATCTCACACCGTCGTCGGTGTGGCTCGCAGCCCGCCGAGCAATGCGGCCAGGTAGCGGTGCGCGGTGTCGATCCGGTCTGCGGGGGCGCTGCCGTGGACGTCTACGGCATACGCGATGCCGCACATGAGCGGGACCAGATCGGCTGCGGCCAGGTCGGGACGGACCGCCCCGGCCGCGCGGGCCCGGTCGAGGAGTGTGGTGCCCGTAGACCACAGGGACCCCTTGAGTTCCGCGGTGCGCGGCAGGGCGTCGACGGAAGCGGCGGCCACCGGCGCCACGGAGGCGTCGGTGACCTGCGCCTCGACGGTGCGGGTCAGGAAGCTCTCCAGCGCCCGCCAGGCGTCGGTGTCGGCCAGCGCCTGCCTGCCATGGGCGGCCAGGGCCTCCAGGCGGGGGGTGGCGACCGCCTCCAGGAGCGCCTCGGGCGTGGCGAAGTGGCGGTAGACGGTGCCGACTCCGAGTCCGGTGCGGCGGGCGACGTCGTTGAGCTGCAACGGCATGCCCTGGTCGACCAGCTCGCGGGCGACGGCCACGATCCGGTCCCAGTTCCGGGCCGCGTCCTTGCGCAGTGGTGTCGTCGCCATGGGGACATGCTAATCGGATAGCTCATCCGAATGGCCCCGTTGCCCGTGCCGGCCCGGACCCGACGGGTCAGGGCGCCACGAGGGGCGCGTGCTGCCGGCTGAGTCGGCGCACTGCTTCGACGAGGCGGGGGTCGGTGGCCGCGCGCGATGGCGCCGCCGGGCGTGCCATGGCGCCGATGACGACGCCGGTCCGGCCCGCCAGCGACTCGTCGGTGGCGGCGATGATGGAGGGCTTTGCGGCCTCGGACGCCGGGCCCGCAGTGGAGCGTTCGAACCTGCGGCGCACCAGCGGCCACAGCAGTCGCAGGGCCGGTGAGACGATCTTCGGGTCGGTCAGGGTGCCGTTGGTCATGTCGGTCGCGGCGCCGCCGGGGTCGGCGGCGAAGACCGAGACGCCCGTGCCGTCGAGCCGCGACGCCAGGTCGAGCGTGTAGGCGAGGTTCGCGAGCTTGGCGCGACCGTACCAGTGGAAACCGTAGTAGCCGCCGGGCGGCTCGACGGCGTCGAACACCCTCTTGGCGACACCGACCGCACCCGAGGTCACGTTCACGATCCTGCTCGGCGCACCGGCCGTGAGCGTGGGCAGCAGCAGTTCCGTCAGCAGGTACGGCGAAAGGTGGTTGACGACGAACGACGCCTCCACGCCGTCCAGCTCCTGTCGATCCGCGAACATCGCCCCGACGTTGTTCACCAGCACGGTCAGGGGTTCCCCGGAGGCGGCGTGGTCGTCGGCTATCCGGCCGGCGAGCGCGCGCACGCCGTCGAGCGAGCCGAGGTCGGCAGGCAGGAACCGGCCAGGGCGCGCCGGGTTCACCGCGTCGATCCGGTCGACCGCCCGGGCGCCCCGGTCGGCACTGCGCCCGACCACGGTGACCGAGAATCCGGCGGCAGCCAGCCCCAGAGCCGTCTCCAAGCCGATCCCGGCGGTCCCGGCCGTGACCACGGCTGTCTTCCCCATGCGTTCCTCCAGCCCCGCGATTCGGATAGGTCATCCGCTTAATGGCGACGGTAGCACAACCGGATGACCCATCCGGTTGTGCTGGCGGATGGGCCCCTGCCGCCCGCGACGAAGCCCCCGCGAGCACCAGACCCCGGAACCCCCGAGGAGCGCGGGAGCTACAGACAGGCAGGACCGCTGGCGACGATGGCCGTCCAGCCTCCGGCCGAAGCCGGGGCCGGACGCCACTTGTCGGCCGGCCGATCCTGGAGAGCCGGAGGCGAGCAGACGGCCAGCGGCCCTGGATCCACTACCGCTTGTGGCCGTTGCCGTGTCCGTCGGGATGCAGGACCACCTTGGTCCAGCCCTCGTCACGGGCATCGAAGTGCTCGTAGGCGGTGGGGGCGTCGTCCAGGCTGAGCTCGTGGGAGACCACGAAGCTCGGCGTCGCCTTCCCGGCGACGATCAGGTCCCGCAGCGCCCGGTTGTACTTCTTCACCGGAGCCTGCCCGGTTCCGACGTGCTGGCCCTTGAACCACATCAACCCGAAGTCGATCGGAACCTTGCCCTGGGCCTCCAGCTCACCCTGAGCCTCCGTACCGCCGGGATCCTGGGGCAGGAAGACGCCCACCACGCCGATGTTGCCCGTGAACCTGACCGAGTCGATCAGTCCGTTGAGCGCGAGGCTGGCGTCCTCGTGTCCCTGAGGGTCGTGGGCCTGGTAGCCGACGCATTCGCAGCCGTTGTCGGCGCCAAGGCCAAGGGTGGCCTCCTTGACGACTTCCGCCGGGTCCTGCTCGGCGGTGTTGATCGGGATGGCCCCGATCTCCTCGGCCTTGCGCAGCCGGTCGGGCTGGTGGTCGGCCGTCCAGACGCGTCCGGCGCCCCTGAGAAGTGCGGAGTAGGTCGCCATCAGCCCGACGGGACCGGCCCCGAAGACGATGGTCTGGTCGCCCGGTTTGACATGGGCCATCTCGGTGGCGTGATAGCCGGTCGGGAAGATGTCGGCGAGCATCACGTAGTCGGTCTGCCGCTCGGCGGCGTCCTCGCCCAGACGCAGCGCGTTGAAGTCGCCGTAGGGCACGCGCAGCAGCTCCGCCTGGCCGCCCTGGTAGGGGCCCATCTCGGCGAATCCGTAGGCGGCTCCCGCGAGGGCCGGTTCCGGCTGCATGGTCAGGCAGTAGTTGGTCAGACCCTGCTCGCACTGCTTGCAGAAGCCGCAGGCGATGTTGAAGGGCAGGACCACGTACTCGCCGACCTGCACCTTGCGGACGGCCGGGCCGACCTCCACCACCTGCCCCATGTTCTCGTGCCCCAGGGTGCGGCCGGACTCGAACGAGGTGCGGCCCTCGTACATGTGCAGGTCCGAACCGCAGATGTTGGTGGTAGTGATCTTGACGATGATGTCGCAGGGATGTTCGATCTTCGCGTCCGGTACGTCCTTCACTGTGACCGTTCGCGGTCCTTCATATACCGCTGCTTTCATGATGACTTCCCTTGCTGTCGCGGCACGACCGCGGCACGGCGATGACGAGTCGACGCAGAGGGCCTGACTCTCGGAAGGTGCTGCGCGGTCTCGTGGCTGCGGGTCCGGGGCCCCGGCCCGCCGGGCGCAGCTTCGGCAGACCCGCCCGCATAGCGTGCGGGTCCCCGTCGGCCTCCGACGCGAAACAGCCCTTCACCGATCGATCAGCCGATTTTCTTGTCCCGGGGCGGCCACCGATCAAGGGCGCTGCCTCGCCTCCATCCCCACGGTCGCCGAGAAGCGCGCGGCCGCCGAGCGGCGCGAGCGACAGGCGGCGGAGCGGCGGAAGCAGGACGATCCCTGGACTGCGGCGGCCCAGTCAGCCCTTGAAGGCGTCCTTGACGTGTTCGCCCGCCTGCTTGAGGTCGCCCTTGGCCTTGTCCGCCTTGCCCTCGGCCTGCAGGCGCTCGTTGCCGGTCACCTTGCCGACGCCTTCCTTGACCGCACCCTTGGCCTTGTCGGCGGTGTTCCCGATCTTGCCGCTGGCACTCATCGCGGCCTCCGCTTCGTCGGAACTTCGTCGGTCCGCCGACTGCCCGCGTCCGCCGGGAGTATTCCTCCGAATATGTGCCGTGGCGCGGGGCAGTCGGTTCGCTGACGCTGACTACGGAGGTCGACATGGTTCCCCTTCTGCTGGTGCTGCTGCTGGCTCTGCTCCTGTTCGGCGCGGGCTTCGCACTGAAGGCCCTTTGGTGGGTGGCGGTCGTGGTCCTGGTGGTCTGGCTGCTGGGCTTCGTGGCCCGTGGCACCGGCGCATCGGGCAACCGCGGCCGCTGGTACCGCTGGTAGGCCCCGGACGCCCCCCCGGGAAGACGACGTGGCGTGCACACCGGTGTGCATGCCACGCCGCCACGCCCACCACGTGCCGGGTGCGTGCCGCGCATGGATCCGCCCGCGGGGCACGCAGCCGGACGGCCGGGTGCACGGGGCCACTGGACGGGACGGCGTGCGCGGAACGCGGCCGACCACCGGCCCGTCCGCCTCACGGCCGCGAGCCGGCAGCTGCGCTTCCCGGGGGGCGTCACGGGGCAGACGGCGACCAGCGGTCAGCCCGACTGCTGACCGAACCAGCGACCGAGGAGCAGCCGTGGACGAGGCGCCCGCAGGCGTCAACCCCCGGGATCTGCCGCCGGCCAGGCGCGCGAGCGGACCACGGGCCCGGATCCAGACCACCAGGCGCAGACCACCGCGGGTGAAGTCGTGGTTCCGGGTGGGTTTCGCGCTCAGCACGGGGGCGCTGCTGGCGTGGCACGCGGTGGACGCTGTCGTCCAACTCACCTCCCTGCTCACGCTGCTGCTCCTCGCCGTGTTCATCGCGGTCAGTCTGGAACCCGTGGTCGCGTGGCTGGAGCACCGCGGCCTTCGCCGGCGCCGGTCCGTGGCCGTCGTGGTCCTCGGGCTGGCAGCGGTGCTGGCGGGCCTGCTCGCGGTGGTCATCCAGCCGGTCAGCGAGGAGGTGAGCGCGCTGGTCGACGCCGTCCCCGGCTGGCTCCAACAACTGCACGACCACCAGTCGACGCTCGGCCGGATCGAGGACCACTACCACCTGATCGAGCGGGCCAAGGTGCAGCTGGGGTCCGGCGGTTCGGCCTCCAGCCTCGTCGGTGGAGTGCTCGGCGCGGGCCGACTCCTGCTGAGTACCGTGACGGGCGCGGTGATCGTCATCAGCGTCACCTTGTACGTCATGGCGGCGCTCCCGGACATCAAGGCGTTCTGCTACCGGTTCGTCCCGCGCAGCCGTCGCCCGGGGGTCGAGGAGATCACCGAGGAGATCCTCAGCCGGACCGGCCGCTACATGCTGGGCAACGTGCTGACCTCCGCCGTCGCGGGCCTGGCGACCTTCGCCTGGTGCGCGGCCACCGGCGTTCCCTACTCGGGGGCGCTCGGGGTCTTCGTCGCCCTCATGGATCTGGTCCCCATGGTCGGTTCGACGATCGGAGGCGTCGTCGTCAGCCTGGTCGCCCTGTCGGTGTCCCTGCCGATCGCCTTGGCCACCGCTGGCTTCTACATCGCCTTCCGGCTCCTGGAGGACTACCTGATCATGCCTCGGGCGATGAAGTTCGTGGTCGACGTGCACCCGATCGTGACGGTGATCGCCGTCCTGCTGGGCGGCGCGCTCCTGGGTCTCGTCGGGGCCCTGGTCGCGGTCCCGGCGGCAGTCGCGCTGGGCTTGGTCCTGGACGAGTACGTCTTTCCCCGCATGGACGGCGCCTGAGAGCCGGGCACGAAGGACAAGGACGCACGGCTGGTGGATCGTTACCGGACCGGCGGCCCCGGCGGGGCGGGGGCGGCTGCGGCCCGCGAGCGGGTCGTTCGACTGCCCGGCGTCGCGGGCGCGGTGTGGTGCCGGCACTCCGGGTGGGAGCGATGGAGTCTTCCCTCGCTCTGCGACCGGACGTCCTTCGTGCGGCCGGCCCGCGCGGGGATTGTTCCGCGATCGCGGGGGCAGTCGTGCACTGGTTGGCGGCGCGACCGCCCTGGGAACGGGCGAGCGAAGGGCGGTTCGGGTGGCGGTTGTGAGGGAGAAGGCACCGGCACACGAGCAGGTGGCGGCCGGTGTGCCGGAACGCACCGGCTACCGGGTGAAGAGGTGGCTGCTCGGGCCGCCGCTGGTCACGGCGCAGCTGCGGGACGAGAAGCTGTCGAACCCGGTGGCGTTGGGGGTGCTCGCGCCGGATTGCATCAGTTCCAGCGCGTACGGGACCGAGCAGATGCTGACGCAGCTGGTGCCGGTGGCGGGGGTGGCGGGCTTCGCCCTGGTGATGCCGGTGACCGGGGTCATCCTGGCGCTGCTGGTCCTGCTCACGCTGTCCTACCGCGACGTGGTCATGACCTATACCCGTGCGGGTGGTTCGTACGTAGTGGCGCGGGAGAACTTCGGACCGCGCGTCGCGCAGGTCGCGGCAGTGGCGCTGCTGATCGACTACATCGTGACGGTGGCGGTGCAGACCGCGGCAGGGACGGACGCGGTGGCCTCCATGCTGCAACTGCTCTTCCACACGGACATCGGCCCGGACAAGCTGTGGGTGACCCTGGGTGTGGTGTGCCTGCTGTGCTACGGCAACCTGCGGGGCATCCGGGAGGCGGGCCGGGCGTTCTCGGTGCCGACCTACCTGTTCGTCCTCGCCGCTGGCCTGACCGTCGTCGTGGGCCTGGTCCGGCTGGCCACGGGCAGCCTGCCGCGTCTGGGCGACACGGACCTGCACGCGGCCGGGGCGGTGCCGGTCGGCACCCCTGGCGGGGGGATGGTGGCGGGTGTCTCGCTGTTCGTCCTGATGCGGGCCTTCGCCAACGGCGGGTCCTCGCTGACGGGCCTGGAGGCGATCTCGAACGGCGTGGGCGCCTTCCGGCCGCCGCAGGGCGCCAACGCCCGCCGCACCCTGGTGATCATGAGCGCCACCCTCGGCACCCTGGTCCTGGGGATCTCCACCCTCGCCTGGCAGACCCATGCGGTCCCCTTCACGTCCGGCAGCCCCACCGTGCTGGCGCAGGAGGCGCACCTCGTCTTCGGACAGAGCGGCTTCGGCCAGATCATGTTCGCGCTGGTCCAGGTGGCCACGGCGTTGATCCTGTACACCGGGGCGAACACCTCCTTCAACGGGTTCCCGTTCCTGGCCAGCTTCGTCGCGGAGGACGCCTTCCTGCCCCGCCGGCTCACCCTGCGAGGCCACCGCCTCGCGTTCTCCAACGGGATCCTGGTGCTCGCCGCCGTGTCCCTGGGGCTGCTTCTCGTGACCGGCGGAAACGTCACCAGGCTCGTCTCGCTCTACGCCATCGGCGTGTTCACCGGCTTCGTCATGGCCACCGCAGGCCTGACCAGGTACCACTGGCGACGTCGCGAGAAGCACCGCACGATCAAGACCCTCGTCAACGCGGCGGCCGCGACCGCCTCGGCCGCCGTGGTCGTCGTCTTCGCCGTCACCAAGTTCACCGAAGGCGCCTGGGCCGTGGTCGTCGTCTTCCCGATCGGGGTGTGGGCCCTCATCCGGACCAACGAGCGCTACCGCGCGGAGAGCGCCGTCCTGAACGCGGCGCCCGCCACGGCGACGACCGCCACCCGGTCGCGCAACGTCGTCCTCCTCCTCGTCGACCGCCTGGACCTGGCCGTCATCACCGCCCTGCGCTACGCGCACACCCTGCGGCCCGCCGACCTCCGGGCCGTCCACATCGCGCTCGACAGCGCACACGCCGGGCGACTCCAGCGCGCGTGGCAGGACAGCCAGGCCGCGGACATCCCCCTCGACGTGGTGGACTGTCCGGACCGGCGGCTGCACCGGGCCATCGCCGGCCTCGCCTCCCGGACGAGCACCGACGGCCGTACCGAGGTCACCGTGTTGATCCCGCGCCGCGCCTACGGGCCCCTCGTGGGACGGCTCCTGCACGCCCGCAGCGGCGACGCGATCGCGCACGCCCTCAGCCGGCTCCCGCACGTCGCCGCCACCATCGTGCCTTTCGACGTCTCCGCGGCCCTCAGGGAGCACCAGTGCCAAGCGGCCGTCCGCGCAGCCGGGCGGGAAGGCGAAGGAGGAACGACCGTCGACTCCGAACCCTCGCCGGCAAGGTGAGGCATCGCACGGCCGACGCCGACCGCGCCGCGGCGGCCCCGGGCCGACCGCTACCGCTGACGCCGGCCGCCAGGCCTGCGCGATGATCCATCCGTCGGCTCTCGCTTCGCATCCGCCGCCACCGCACCCTCCCGGTGCCGCTGCGGGCTGACCCCCCGTACGCGCTTGAACGCCGTGCTGAAAGCGAAGGGGGTGCTGTACCCGACCTTGCGGGCCACCGCCGCGACGGTGGCGTCCGGTTCGCGCAGAAGGTCGGCCGCCAGGGCCAGCCGCCAGCTGGTCAGGTAGGACATGGGCGGTTCGCCGACGAGTTCGGTGAAGCGGCGGCCGAGCGCCGCGCGGGAGACCCCGGTCTGCGCGGCGAGCGACGCCACGGTCCAGGGGTGGGCCGGGTCGTCGTGCAGGAGGTTCAGGGCCGGCCCGACAACCGGGTCGCTCCGGGCGGCGTACCAGCCGGGCGTGCCGGCCTCCGGCCGGGAGAGCCAGGCCCGCAGCACCGCGATGAGCAACAGGTCCAGGAGGCGGTCGAGGACGATCTCCTGGCCGGGCTGATCGAGGACGACCTCCTCGGACAGCAGCGCGGGCAACGAGCTGTGCCAGGCGTCCCTCGGCAGGTGCAGGACGTGCGGCAGGGCGGTCAGCAGACGGCGGCTGACCTCGCCGCCCATCTGGTAGGTGCCGCTGATGAGTACGGCGGGGCCGTGCGGGTCGTGGCCCCAGGTCCGGACGCCGAGGTCCATCTCCTCGCACAGTTCACCGTTCGGGCCGGTGGAGACCTGGCCGGGCTGGATGACGATGCGGGGCGCGGTGGCGGGGTCGTCGGCGACGGTGTACGGCTCCGGGCCGCGTACCACCGCGATGTCGCCGGGCCGCAGGCGCACGGCCGGTTCGGCGTCGGGCACCACCCATGCCCCGCCGCTGACCAGGTACATCAGCGTCAACGGCGCACGGTCGGCGATCCGCAGCGACCAGGGCGGACTGAGGATCGAGCGCAGCAGGAAGGCGCCGCGGGCGCGAGGGCCGTCCAGCAGGGTCGCCAGTGGATCCATGCGCTCAGCCTAGGTGTGGACGATGGCGTATGGCGATGAGCTTTTCGCCGATGGTCCGGCACCGGCCGTGCGGCTGTACTGACAGGCATGACACCGGATCCGCGAGCAACCGTCCCCCTTCACCCGCTCACGTGCCATCAGGAACCCCCCCGCACAGGGAACGCGGACGGGAGCGCCACGGCGCGCGCAGCGGACCATCCGCACCACCGGGCGCCTGGTCTCCTGTCCCGGGGGCGTCAGGGGTGTCCACCGCAGTGGGGCACTCCCGCCGCGCGGAATCCGACAGCTCAACCGCGAAACGACTGGGGAGTATTCGTGAACGGTGACATCCGCGGCCTCGTCCTGCTCGCCGCGACGGTCCTCACCGGTTTGATGGCCGGGATCTACTTCGCGTTCTCCGTCGCGGTGATGCCAGGGCTCGGGCAGTCGGACGACCGTACGTTCGTCGAGGCGATGCAGCGCATCAACGTGGCGATCCAGAACGGCTGGTTCGGCCTGGCCTTCGGCGGTGCGCTGGTGTTCGGCCTGGTCGCCGCGTTCCAGCATCGGCACGGTGAGGGCCGCCCCGCCCTTCCGTGGATCGTTGCCGGAGTCGTGCTCTATGTGATCTCCCTGCTGATCACGATGGGCCTCAGTGTGCCGCTCAACAATCAGTTGGCGGCGGCCGGCTCCTCGGGCGGGATCCACGATCTCGCCGCCGTTCGTGCGCGGTTCGAGGCGACGTGGGTGCACTGGAACGTTGCTCGCACCCTGGTGACCACCGCATCGGTGGTCTGCCTCGCCTGGGCGATACGTGTCGCCCGCGGTACGGGCCGGGCGTGAGTGGCGTACGGCCGGGAGCCACCGAGACCCAGCCCGGCCCGGTCACTGCCGACGCCGTGCACGGCCCCCAGGCCGCGTACGACGGACCTTACGCTGGCGGGGGAGAGAGGCCGACGGTTCGGGGCCGCACCGGCGCGTGAGAGGATGCGCGCGATCTTGGGGCTACGGAGGGGGTTGTCCGGTGCGTGTGCGTGCTGTCGCGCTGGTTGCGGGGGTCGCAGTGGGGCTGGGGCTGGCGGGGTGTTCCGGCGTGCGGTCGGGGGGAGGGGCCCCCGCCTCCGCAGGGCCCGTGCCGCCGCGACTGGCCGCCGGTCTGCTGACGTCCGCTCAGCTTCCGGCCGGCTTCAAGCTGCTGCCCGACGTTCCCCGCTCCCCCGCTCCTCGCGCCCCGATCATGTCAATGCCGTGCTCGGACCTGGTGACGGACAGCTTCCTGGCCACCCACACACAGGTCCTGGACGAGGCATGGGTCAGCCTGGAGCGGCCGCCCACCGACCCCCACAACCTCGCCGACGGCTGGTACGGCGAGGAGACGCTCGACCGCTACGGACCGGGCCAGACGGCCGCCGTCATGACCGCCATACGCGGCGCGGCGCAGCGCTGTGCCTCCTACTCCGACGTGCTTCCTCTCGGCGGTCCCGCGACGCACAACACCGTCTCGACGGAGGATCCGGGCGTGCCGGCGGACGACGGCCTGGTACTGCGGATCACCGTCACCTCCGCGGACGACACACAGCCGTGGGTCATCGAGCGGGCGTTCGTCCGGGAAGGCGATGTGCTGCTGACAGTGGACAAGTTGATCGAGCAGGCACCCGTGGTCGGGGTGGAAGCCGTCCTGCCGGCCGCCGTGGCGGCCTACCGCGCGGGCAGTGGTCGGTGACCGAGAGCACCGCTGGCGCCACGACTTGCGCCGAGCGGCGGCGCTTCTCGCGGCTTCTGTACTTGGCCTGGCCTGCCAGGGCTCGCTCATCCCGCGGCACAGAGACAGGTGCACCCGGCGCCCCGACGACAACCCGCAACCCCCACGGAAAGAGCGAAAGGCACAAGACCGTCCACGCGGCGGCGCCGACAGCTTTGAACCACTGCTGCCGGGATCTCGCAGGACAGACCCGTCTTCGCGCCGGGTCCAACCACCCCCGCGACGCGAAGCTCCTCGGTGGCCGGATGCGGCTCACATGTGGTCGAGGTCGAGGCGGGCCAGCTCCGTCCGGGAGGAGATGCCGAGCTTCGGGAACGCCTTGTACAGGTGCTGCCCGATGGTGCGCGGGCTGAGCAGCAGGTGCGCGGCGATGTCGCGGTTGGTGGCTCCGGTGGCGGCCAGACGGACGACCTGCAGTTCCTGGGCGGTGAGGGCTGTGCCGGGGTCGGTACGGGGCCGGGTGGGTGTCGTCTCGCCGGCGGCGCGCAGTTCGGCGGCCGCCCGGTCGGCCCAGGGGCGGGCGCCGAGGCGGTCGAAGGCCTCCTGGGCCGCGCGCAGGTGGGGGCGGGCCGGTGCCTTGCGGCGGCGGCGGCGCAGCCATTCGCCGTAGGCGAGCTGCGTCCTGGCCTGCTCGTACGGCTGGGCCGCCGACTGGTGCAGTTCCAGTGCCCGGGTGAAGTGCTCCTCGGAGTCGTTCAGCAGCCCGTGGCAGCGGGCGAGCAGCGCGCCCGCCCAGGGTTCGCCCGAGAGGGTCGCCCAGCGTTCGAACAGCGCCACCGACTCCCGTGCCGATTCCGGTGTGCCGAGCCGCACGGCGGCCTCGACCTCGTCGACAACGATACGGGTGGCGAAGTGCGAGGACCCGCGGCGGCGGGTCTGGAGGCGGTCGAGGGCCGCCCGGGCGCGGCCCTGAGTCAGGTCGAGCATGGCGAGCGCCCAGGTCGCCTGCAGGTCCGTCACCGGTACCTGGTGGACGAGCGCGAACCTGACGCCGGGCTCGGCCAGGGCCCGGCAGCGCTCCTCGTCCCCCTCGACGGCGGCGAGCCAGGCGAGCATGCCGCGCAGTCCGGTGGTCGGATAGGCCTGTCCGACATCCTGTGCGATCTGGAGGCCCTGCTCGGCGTTGCTGCGTGCGTCCCGGTGGCGTCCGGTCAGGATCTGGCTGTAGGCGAGCTGGTCGAGGGCGACGGGGAGCAGCCGGATCCGACCCTCCGAACGGCATCTGTCGAGCATGGCCGCAGAGAGTTCGACCACGTGGCCGAGGCGGCCGGCGACGAAGGCGGGATGGGCGGTGAGCAGCTGCCCCTCGACGTCGGACGGTGCCGCCTGCCGGAGGTGGTCGCTCACCAGCGGGTAGCCGGACTCCAGTTCGCCGCCGTGGAGGAGGGCGAGCCCGCGGGTGACGTCGGCGAGGCCGCCCTCTGCGGGGCGCGGGAGTGCGTCGAGCTGCCGCGCCACCTCTGCGGTCAGCGCGGCTTCACCTGTGGTCCAGACGCCGCGCGAGGCGACCGCGAGCATCCTGGCGGCCGTGTACGGATCGGTCTCGGCCACTTCGGCCGCCGCGTCGAGGAGGATGCGGGCCGCCTGTCGCGGCGAGCCCTGGTCGTACACCGCCGCCGCCCTGACCTCGGCGAGCCGGGCAAGCGTCCTCGGCTCGTCGGTCAGCTGCGCGGCGCGCTCGCTCAGCTCCCCCGCTCGGCCGGACTGGCCGGCCTCACTGGCCGCCACCGCGGCGGCCGCGAGCCGCCGGGCCGCGCGCCCCTGGTCGATGCTGAGCTGCGCGGAGCGCTCGTAGGCCGTCGCCATGGCGGCATAGCCGAGGCGGGCGCCGGCCCGCTCGGCCGACCGTTCCAGGGCGTCGGCGACCCGCTCGTCCGGCCCGAGCGCTGCCAGGGCCAGGTGCCAGGCCCGCCGGTCGCCGCTGACCGATCCGGCCAGGGCGCGGTGGATCGCGCGGCGCTGCGAGGAGGACACTCTGTGGTAGGCGGCGGAGCGCAGCAGCGGATGCCGGAAGCGGATGGTGCCGCCGGTGACCCGGACGAGTCCGGCCTGCTCGGCAGGCTCCAGCGCGTCGGCGGGGACGCCCAGGGTCTCGGCGGCGGCCAGTACGCTGCCCAGTGCGCCGATGTCCTCGGCGGCGGCGACCGCGAGCATCCTCCTGCCGGGCTCCGGCAGTCTGCGGATCTGCCCGGCGAAGGCTTCCAGGAGCCGGTCGGTGAGCGGGAGCGGTCCGGCTGCCGGCTCCCACTCGCCCGTGCTGGCGGCCTTCGACAGCTCGGTGAGGGCCAGGGGATTTCCCGCTGCCTCGGCGAGCACCTGTTCCCGCAGGTGAGCGGGGAGTTCGACGCTCAGCAGGAGTTCGGCGTCCGCGCGGGCCAGTCCGCCGAGACGCAGCTCCGGCAGGCCGGCGGTGGGCAACGGGTCCTCCTCCTCACGGACGGCGATCAGAACGGTGACCCCCTCCGAGCGCAGTCGCCGCGCGGCGAACACCAGTGCGGCGGCGGAGGCCTGGTCCAGCCACTGGGCGTCGTCGATGAGCACCAGCAGCGGGCGGTCCTCGGCCAGTTCCGACCAGAGGGTGAGGGTGGCCAGTCCGACCAGGAGCCGGTCGGTCCGCACCGCCGGGGCGAGGCCGAACGCGCCGCGCAGCGCCGCCACTTGCGGTCCGGGCAGGTCGGCGAGCCGGTCGAGCGCCGGGCGAAGAAGCAACTGCAGGGCAGCAAAGGGAAGTTCGACCTCAGTCTCGACGCCGGCGCCGCGTAGGACGAACGCCCCGTCTGCGGCCTGCGCGGCGTACTCCAGGAGGGACGACTTGCCCATTCCGGGTTCGCCCCTGATCACCAGGACGCCGCTGGTCCGGGCTCTGGCGTCGGACAGCAGCGCCTCGATCGCCCGGACTTCCTGGTCCCGCCCCTGCAACATCGCACAGTCCTTTGATACTTACGAAAGATCATGAGTCACCTTACTCATTCCTCCTTGCGCGTCCCGACCTAGCGTTCTCTGCAGGCGATCCGATCCAAGGAGTGCGACACATGACTGCTCTGAACACCGACGGCTTCTCCAAGCAGGGGATGGACCGGGTGCGGGACGTGCTGGCCCGGCATGTCGAGTCCGGGAGGATTCCCGGAGTCGTCGCGCTGCTCGGCCGTGGCGAGGAGACCCACCTGGAGGTGCTCGGCACGATGCGCCACGAGGGCGGCGCGCCAATGCGCCGGGACACCATCTTCCGGATGGCCTCGACGTCCAAGCCGGTGTCGGCGGCGGCGGCGATGGTCCTGCTGGACGAGTGCCGGCTGCGCCTGGACGACCTGGTGGACCCCTGGCTGCCCGAACTCGCCGACCGGAAGGTGCTCAGGCGGATCGACGGCCCGCTGGACGACACCGTGCCGGCCCGCCGGCCGATCACCGTACGGGACGTGCTGACCTCCACCTTCGGGCTCGGCATGGACTTCACCGCACTCGGCACCCCGATCATGAACGCGGTCTTCGAGAAGGGGCTCACACCGAATCTGCCGACGCCGATGCCCGAGCCGGACGAGTGGCTGCGCCGCCTCGGCGAGCTGCCGCTGATGCACCAGCCCGGGGAGCGCTGGCAGTACCACATGGCCAGCGACCTGCTCGGCGCCCTCGTCGCCAGGGTCACCGGCCGGCCGTTCGACGAGTTCCTGCGCGAGCGGATCTTCGAGCCGCTGGGCATGAAGGACACCGGCTTCCACGTGCCCGCCGACAAGATGGACCGGCTGCCTCCGCTCTACGCCCCCGATCCGCAGACCGGCGAGTTCCAGGTCTGGGACGAGGCGGAGGGCGGACGCCACAGCGCGCCCCCTGCGTTCCAGAGCGGCGGCGGCGGGCTGGCCTCCACGGCGGACGATTACCACGCCTACTTCCGGATGCTGCTGAACGGCGGGACGCACGGGAGCGAGCGGATCCTGTCCCGGCCGGCCGTCCGGCTGATGACCACCAACCGCCTCACGGCCGAACAGCAGGCCGCCCGGCAGGAGCTGGCGACGAACAACGTCCACATCTCGTTCGGCCAGGGGCAGCACGGCGGCTGGGGCTTCGGTATGGCGGTGCGCACCTACCGCGGCGACTACGCGCCCGTCGGCCAGTACGGCTGGGACGGTGGCAGCGGCACCTCCACCTACGCCGACCCGCAGAACGGACTGGTCGGCATCCTCCTCACCCAGGTCGGGGCGTCCGTCCCGCACTCGATCCACCTCATGCACGACTTCTGGAGCACCGTCTACCAGGTGATCGACAACTGACAGTGAGGATGTTCATGAGCGGTTCCCGGCAGGTCTGACCCGGCGCCTGACTGACCTCGGGTTCTCGACGGGATCTGTCGACCTCGTCCGGGAGCCGCTCGTGAGCATCCGCCGGCCCGGCTCGATCTCAACGGTGTCGGCGCGGACGTCGCCGGACAACTGCTGGTCACCGCTGGCGACAACCCCCAACGCCTGCGCTCGGAAACGGCCTTCGCCATGCCCTGCGGCGCCGCCGCCCGCATCATCCGGCCGAACCCACCGCCACCGCCTCAACCACGGCGGCGACCGGGCGGCCAACGCCGCCCTCTGCCGCACCGCCCTCTGCCGCCTGCACCGGGACGAACGCACGAAGGACTACATGCAGCGCAGGGCCATCGAAGGCCTCTCGAAGCACACCGAACACCACCGCCGAGCAGTTCACTACCGCTGCTTGACATCCACAAGCGCATCCCCCCACCGAGAAGAGGGAACGATCACCGTGACCAAGACCCTGACCGCCCAGGACAAGCTCACCCTTCGCACCGCCGCCTACGGCGCCGTCACGCTGATCTGCGCCGCCGACGCCACCGGCAAGCCGCACAAGTCGGCCACCGAGGGCTCCATCGCACTCTCCTCCGCCACCGGCCTGGTCGGTCACGTCCTCGCCGAATATCCCAAGGACGTCGAGCTGAGCGGCCGGTCCGTGGCCGCCATCGCCGACCGCGTGCTGCCGGCCCTTACGGCAGCGATTGACCTGCTCGGCAAGCACGACCCCGCCGAGGCTGACAACTTCCGCAGCACCGTCACCGTGGCCGTCGAAGCTGCCGCCCGGACCCACCAGGGCGCCCCCTCCCCGGCCGTGGCCGAGATGATCCGCAAGATCACAGCAGTCCTCGGCACCGCCTGACGCTGCCTCGGACGGGACGGCGGTCGACCGGTGGCCCGTGACACCGAGCAGGACAAGGAGCGCAACACGGTGGAACGCTGTATCAACGAGATCCGGGTGTGGCGGGGACTGGCCACAGCTACGACAAGACGCCCCGAGCTACATGGGGGGCTCCAACTACGCGGATCCATCATCTGGATACGCAGCCTCAACCCGGCCCCCGGTTGAGGCGTCCGGCTGGCCAGCCGGGCGCCTCAACCGCGCACGTCAGACCGATGCGTTGACCGCCCGCCCGAGGTGCCGGGCGAAGAAGCGGACCGCGCTGTCGACCTCGAACCGGGGCAGCTCCTTGTGCTTGCCCGAGTTCACGTGCAGGGACTTCTCCGCCGAGGCGAAGGCGTCGAAGAGCGCGAGGCCCTCCTCGCGGGAGATGTGCTCGTCGTCCCACTGGAGGTCGAACTCGACCGGGACGGTGATCCGCTTCGCGTACTCGGCCAGCGTCTGGGGCCAGTGCTGGCCGAACACCGCGGCGGTGATCCGGGGCTCGGCGGCCACGAACGGCACGCCGATCGCGGTGCCCATGTTGATGCCCCAGAAGCCGACCGGCCCGTCGGTCCCGATCTCCGGCAACTGCTGGAGGGCGTCCAGCAGCGCGCGGTACTCCGGCACGGCGAGCCTGGCCAGGTGGTCGTTGTAGCGGACCACGATCGGGCCCTCCGGCTCGCCGGCCGCCCGCGCCGCGAACAGGGCGGCTATCTCCCGCTCGTCGTGCTCGGTGCGCGGACGGTCACCGTGACCGGGCGCGTCGAGGACGGCCACGTGGTAGCCGCAGCCGCGCACCAGGTACCCGGCCCGGCCGGACATCGCGGGGTGCTTCTTGTGGTTGCCGCCCCCGTGGGCCTGGAGGACCAGCGGCGCGCGGTCCGCACCGGACTCGGGGGACCAGAGGACACCGGGGACGCCGTTGACGGTGAACTCGCGTTCGACGATGCCGTCGGTGGTGGACTCAGCGGTGAAAAGGAAAGCGTTCATGGCAGTTGCCCTTCGAGAGTGCCTTGCAAGGGGGCGCTCCCGGCGACAACTACGTCAATCGCCACTCGTGACGGCAAGGGGGAGCACCCGTATCGGTACAGCGTTCACGGGTCTCACCTCCTCAGGCGGTGTCACGGTCGACTGAAAAGCTATCAGCTTGATCGTCATCCCTTCAACCCTTTTGCCCGCCACATGATCACAACTCCGGACAGGCCTGGCCGGTCCCCTCGGCCACCGTCCACCCGTTCTTGCGCTCCAACGGTGCCGGCAGGCCCCGCATGCAGGCCCCCGCCGACGCCCGCGACTCGCTCCATCCGAACCGGTGGGCAAACCGCTCATGCGGCCCGGCGGGCCCGTCCGACCAGCGACGAGCATCGAACGGATGCGTCCCCATCCATGACCAGCCCAACGAGCAACCCGACGACCGTCACGGTAAGCAGCGTCGCAGTACCGGGCAGCGAGCCGGCGACCCGGCGGGGCACCGCGAGCGCAACCCCGGGTCTGTGTCTCCTGCGCGCGAGCGGATCAGGTGGACACGGGGTCGGTGGCCGACCGCGTTGAGCGGTGGCGGCGGACGGCGTCGCGGTTGGCGCACCGTTGGGAGCAGTAGCGCCGGCGGCCCGTTCGCGTGGTGTCGGCGTAGATCATGGTGCACTCGGCGACGGCGCACCGGCCCAGTCGGTGCATTCCGCGCCCCACCAGGTGGAAGGCGGTCCCGACGGAGATCAGTGAGGCCAGCACGGCGGCGAGCGGCCGCTGGTCGTCGCGGTAGTGGAGGTGCCAGCCGCCGTCCGAGTGGTCGGTCAGTCGGGGGTGGGAGGCACCGGCGGCCAGCATCCGGTTGAGCAGTTCGGCCCGCTCGCGCTCGTCCGCCGCGTCGACCACCCCCTCCCAGGCGTCCAGCAGGGCGAGGGTGCGCGCCAGGTCCGCCTGTGGGACCGGTCCGTCGACCACCAGCCCGGCCGCGCGGCAGCGGTCTGTCAACTCCTGGACGGTTTCCGGGCGCTGGTTGGCCAGATCCGCGGCGAGGTTCACGGCGTCCTCGCCGTAAGGGTTGAGTCGCATAAGGCCATTACATCAGGCTGGACGGCATGAGTCATCACACCGTCCTACGGGCGCATGCCCCCGCCGCCGTCCCGGGTCGCACGCACACCAGCGCACCGACGGCCCTGCGAACCACGCCTCGCGCCGCCGTAGTTGACGACATCGCAGAGGTCGTCCGGCTGAGGTCGCTGTCATTCGAGGGCACTGGCGCGCATCGCGGTGGCAACCCTTCGGCGGACGGAGGCTGGCGGGACGTCCTGGCCGCCGCGCTGCACGGGCAGATCGCGTCGGACACCGCGCAGGTCCTTGTCGTCGACGGCGGGAGCGGACTCGCGGCCTTCGGCATCGGCAGCATCGAACAGCGCCTTCCGGGCCCGTACTTGGCTACCGGACGGGTCGGGCTGGTCATCGGGATCGCCACGGACCCGGTGTACCGCTGGCACGGTCTGGGCCTTGCGATCCTGCGAGACCTGCTGGCTTGGTTCCGCGAGCGAGGCGCCGACCGGGTGGACCCGTTGGCGTCCGTCGAGGGGGAGCCGCTCCGCCGCGAACTCGGTTTCGCGGACTACTGCCGCCATGCCCCGGACTGGTGCCCGTGAACGAGCAACTGGCCGTCATCCTCGTCCCGCCCGCCCGCGGGCTGCTCCACGACATCACCCACAGCTTCACCCCGGCATGGGCGGCCCTCGCCGTGGTCACCGCCGTGACACTCGCGGTCACGGCACGTGGCGACCGCACTCCTCGGACGAAGGGTTCGGCAGTGTGAACCGGCGCCCCGGAGCGGGGGCGCGTTTCTCCCTCCCGGGAGGGAGGCGTAACCCCCTCGCAGCGGGATCCGCGCAGGCGGCGGCCAGGGGTTGACTGGTGATCGACGACGACCGGGGAGGAAGGAGCATATTGCGCAGGCGAATCGGGAGGCTGGTGGCCCAGGCGGCCGCGGTGGTACTGCTGGCCGGAACGGCAGCGGTGCCCGCCGTGGCAGCCGAGCCCGGACCGGTCGCACCGGCCGATATCAGGGCGGCGATCGAGGCGGTGCCGGGCCTGAGGATCGTGGAGGAGAAGCCCGCCGCGCCCGGCTTCCGCTTCTTCGTGCTGACACTGCACCAGCCGGCCGACCACCGCCATCCCGAGCGGGGCGGCTTCGAGCAGCGGCTCACCCTCCTGCACCGCGGCACCGACCGCCCCACCGTCCTGTACACCAGCGGCTACGCCGTCTCCACCGGCCAGTACCGCTCGGAGCCCGCCGAACTGGTGGACGGCAACCAGGTGAGCACCGAGCAGCGCTTCTTCGGCACCTCCCGGCCCGCGCCCGCCGACTGGAACGACCTCGACATCTGGCAGGCCGCCACCGACCACCACCACGTGATCGAGGCCCTGCACGCGGTCTACCGGGCGCCGTGGATCTCCACCGGCGGCAGCAAGGGCGGCATGACCACCGTCTACCACCGCCGCTTCTACCCGCAGGACGTGGCCGGCTCCATCGCCTACTCGGCGCCGAACAACGTCGACGACCGCGACGACACCGCCTACCTCGACTTCCTGCGCACGGTCGGCACCCCCGAATGCCGCAGCGCCCTGACCGCCGTGCAGCGCGCCCTGCTGGAGCGCCGCACCGCCCTGGTCGCCCGCTACCAGGCCTGGGCGGACTCGAAGGGCGACGGCTTCCGGCTCGTCGGCAGCGCCGACAAGGCCTTCGAGATCGCCGTCCTGCGCGCGCCGTTCATGTTCTGGCAGGGCCGCGGCCGGGCCGCCTGCCCGGCGGTGCCCGCTCCGGACGCCCCCGACGACGCCCTCTACGAATGGCTCTCCCAGATCGCCCAACTCCCGGTCTACGCCGACTCGGTGGCCAACGAGTTCGTCCCGTACTTCTACCAACTGGGCACCCAGCTCGGCTACTTCCCGGTCGACACGGACCACCTGACCGACCTGATCCGCTACCCCGGCGCCACCGAGCCGCGCACCTTCGTCCCCCGCGACATCCCCATGCACTACCGGCCGCAGGCGATGCGCGACGTCGACCGGTGGGTCCGCACCCGCGGCGAGCACCTGATGTTCGTCAACGGCGCCGCCGACCCCTCCGTCGCCGAACCCTTCCGACTCGGGAACGGCTCCCAGGACTCGTACGTGTTCCAGGTGCCGGGCGGGACGCACTCCACCCGCATCACCCAGCTTCCCGCCGCCGACGCCGCGACCGCCACCACCACCCTGCGCCGCTGGGCGGGGGTGTAGCAGGAACCGCTGGAAGGCTACTTGCCGCCTCGTGCCGATGGCGGAAAAGGCGCCGCAGGACTCCAGCAGGCCGGTCAGCAGGCCGGCGAGGTGCCCGCGGTCGTCACCGCCGAGGGCCTGCAGCAGACGGTCCTCCTCCGGAGGCGTTCTCACCTCCGTTGACCCGCGACTCAGCGCCCTGACCCGGTTCTTCCGGTCAGGGCGCTTTCGGATTCTCGGGTGCGGCCGAGCCGTGCCGGTCGATCTCCGGGCGGGGAGGAGACCCTTCGAGTGAAGAACCGGGGCAAGGCCGCCTGATTGGCGGTTCGCTGGCAGCCGGGGAGTTTTCCAGACCATACGTTCAACTCCGGCGCTCACGGCGGCGGCACTCGTGCGCAGAGTTCGTCCGCACCTGCCACAGACCACGAAGCCAGGAGGAACAGTCATGCGCCTGACCCGCTGCGCTCTCGCTGCCGCATCGGTGGCGGCTTCCGTCTCGGCCTTCGGCCTGCCCCTCTTCCTCATGGACCGGACGTCCCATGGTTCCGATGCCACGCGGGTCCGTATGGTCGGATCCTCCGGCACGTCGCTGAGCGGGGCCGAATCGTCCTGGCCGCTCTCCACGAATCCGGGCCCGCAGGAATCAGTGCGCCCCTGTCACAGCTACGGCGGCCCCTACTGCGTCTGGGTGGGAGAATACCGGGGCGGCTGTGACCGGGAGTGGGGACTGAGCTACGGAATCAAGAACCCCAACTTGATCTGCCCCCACGACCCCCGCCCGAGTTCCTCGGCCACGTCGGAACCCTCCGCAAGCAGCAGTCCCTCCTGACCGGTTCCCCCGGGAGGGCGGCCGTTCGGTGTCGCTACGGCTGGGTCGGCGGCACATCGGGCTCCTGATCCGATGTGCCGTCAGGGGCCGAAGATGCTGCCGGTCCCTGTTCCGGCCGAGTGGCACGCTGCCGGCGGCGGCGGTTGAGCCAGGCCGCAGCCAGCGCTCCCAGAACCATCAGCAAGCCGCCGGCCGCGATCCCGATGCGCTTCGCGCCCAGGCGGCCAACGCTCCAACCTCCAGCCGCGCCGTCGGGCGGAGGAGCGAGGCTGGTGCCGCCGGGGGCGTTAGCATCCGGCGCGGGCTGGCCGCTGGACCCATGGTCCCCTCCCTGGGGCGACGGGGCGCCGGACGGGCCACCCCCCTCGGCAGCCACACCGTCGTGCGGACGGGCGTGGTCTTCCCGGTCACCGTCGTCGTGGTGGCCGTGGTCGTCGTCGTAGTAGTCGTCGACGCAGCGGGCGGCTGCGAAGGGGAAGACCCTCTCGTGGCGGTCGAAGGCCTTCACCACGAAGACCGGGTGTTCCCTGAAGAAGCCACGGATCTGAAACTCATACTGGTTGCTGGTCTGGGTGGGATAATTTACGTCCAAGTATGTTGAAACGGAGAAGTTGTCCCATGGTGCCTCCGGCGACGAGGACGAAGACGACGGAGTCCCCTGGAGAACGAGAGCCTCCGGCCCACGCCTGCTGTTGGTCAGAATCGCCCTGAGGGTTCGGTCGATGAGCACGACGCGGCGGGCGCTGAAGCAGTGGCGCCAGGGACTGTAGTGATGGCGGTGCCCCTCCCCCTCCCAATCCCCTTCTCCTGCCCCTTCCCCGTCCGCTTCCCGGGGCCATGAGGAGCCGGGCGCGTGCAGTGTGGACACCTGCGCGGCGACGCCTGCGGGCGCAGGAGCAAGAGCGATGGCCACACCGGCCAGGGACGCTGCAACCCAGGGTCGAAGAATCATCAGATGACCTCCAGCGGTGACGGACGCGGGCAACCGCCGGCCGGGCGATACAGTCGAGTGTCAGAAGAAGTTAAGAGGGCTCGACTCGTCACACCGTGAACATTCTCGGGAAGCCGCACCCTTGTCACTCAGCCGCAGCAGTTTCATGCCCCGACCGGCCGGGACTTCGAGGCCCTGGCCGGTGGCACAGTCACCGACGGTCCACTGGCGGTACGGCGAGGAGAACCGTGGGGGTGAAGACCAGGCCGGAGTGCAGCGGGCTGTAGCCGAAGCCGGTCTGCACGGTGAGGCTGATGACGAAGACGCCGGCGAAGAAGGCCATGAAGGCGGCGTTGACGGCCAGCCCGGTGCGGAAGACCCGGCCGCGGAGCAGTTCCGGGTCGAGCAGCGGCTGTCCGCCGCGGGCGGCGAGGCGGCCCTCCCAGCGCAGGGCGGCGAGGAAGGCGGGGACGGCGGCGGCGAGCATCGCCCAGGCCCAGAGCGGCCAGCCGGCCTCCCGGCCTCCCGGCCGAGGACGAGCGGGACGAGGGCCAGGGCGAGCGAGCCGGAGACCGCGAGCACGCCGATGCCGTCGGGGGCGGGGCGGCGGCCGGTGGCGGTGCGCGGCAGGGTTCGCGCACTGATCCACTCCGCCGGGATCGTGGCCGCGACGAGCCACCTGCGGACGCAGGTCCCGCGGCTGAGACCGCGGGATGCAAGCGCAGGCGCACCGCGAGAGCACGATGTCGAGGATGCGCAGCATCCGGACCCCGCCCCGGCCCGCCAACACGGCACCGACCGCCATCACGACGCCGACCGCCTCGACCAGGTGCTGCAGCAGCGGGGTCCGTCGCTGGTACCGCACCGTCAGTCCAGGTACCCGGTCGGCGAAGCTCACCTTCGGACAGGCCAGGTGTTCGCAGTACAGACGTCGTACAGTCGGGTCGGTCCGAACCGGCCGGCCGCCGACCGTGGCGTCGGCCAGCAGCCGCACGTAGCGGCGCTGGCCCCACTCGCTCAGCGCTCCACAGCCCGTACGCGCCGCCGGACCACCGGACCGGGTGCGGGCGCGGGCGCGGATCACTACGACAGCACCGAAGACCTCGACCGAGACACCAGCACATCGGCCAGGTGCGGTAACGGCGCTGTCAGTTCAACATGACGCAGTCAGAGGTTGCCCACTGGCAAACCAGCAGACCGCCGCTCCGGGATGACCTCTGCCCACGAAGAGCTTGCCAGAGCCACTTTCACCGGTACGCCGACAGCAGGTGCTGATGCGCGTGGGCGGCGGCCTCGAAGCCGCGTCGCGCCCGCTTCCGGCGGGGCGGGATCGCTCCCGTGCTCCGGACGGTGCTGTCACCACTCGCCGCGGTGGCCGATCACCCGGAAGCTGCCCACGACGCCCTCGCAGTCGAAGGCGCCACCGAAACGGGACTCGTCCTCGTCGAAGTGGCGGGCCACCACGCCGTTGGTGGAGCTGTGGGGGCCCACGACGGCGACCGGACCACCGTGGTCGCAGTTGAAGCCGCGGAAGACCTCGATGGTCCTCCAGCTGTCGTTGAAAACGTTGAAACTGGTGGCACCCAGGCCGCTGGCCGTGGTGATGCAGCCCTCGGTGTGGGCGGAGAACGTTCGTTCGTTGAAGAAGATCCTTCCCTCCTTGTGGTGGTGGCCGCGTTCGCCGCCCTCGTGGCCGCGTCCGCCGCCCTCGCCGCCTTCGTGGCCACCTTCGCCGCCCTCGTGGCCGCGTCCGCCGCCCTCGCCGCGTTCGCCACCCTCGTGGCCGCGTCCGCCGCCCTCGTGGCCCCGTTCGCCGCCTTCGTGGCCGCGTTCGCCGTTTTCGCCGCCCTCGTGTCCGCGGTTGTCGTTCTTCTCTCCGCCTGCGTTGCCGCCACCAGCGGCGACCGCCTTCTCTCCGCCTGCGTTGCCGCCGCCAGGGGCGGCCGCGGCCGGGGCGGCTTGTTGGACGGGCGGGGCCGCAGGCGGGGCCGCAGGCTGGGCCGCAGGCTGGGCGGGCGGGGGCGCTGGGTTGGATGCGGGGGACGAGGCGTAGGTGATGCCGGTGGCTGCGAGGACCGTCGCGCCTATTCCGGCAGCGGTCAAAGTCAGTGTGCGCGTGAACATGTCACTTCCCTCTGTCGCGAGGACGCCGACCAGGCGCCCGATCTGCGATGAACGTAATGAGAGCTCTCATGGCTGGCACTCCGGACATGTCCAAGGTGTGACGCCATGGGGCCAGCCAGGTGGAATTGCGGCACGTATCGCATACCGATCAGAGATCCGAGGCCTGGTGGATCACGGCCCCTTGGAAAGCGACGCGCGGTTCTGAGTGGCGGTCAGCGCACCGCGGTCCGTCCCGGACAAGCGCTCGACAGCCCAGCGCCTTCGCCGGATCGGGACCAGGACAGCAATCGGGGTGAGGGCGATCGCCCGGGTGGCCTACTGCCCCGGCGCAGCCCCGTCGCCTTCTTCGTGGCCCTGAAACGGAGCTCCTGGCCTCCGGGCCCGGCATGACTGTTGCCCCCTGTCGAAGGTATGACCCGGGAGTGGTGTCACCGCGGCCCGGAGTACCCCCGAAACCGTGCACATCGGACCCGCGCAACCTTGACGAAGGACATAGAGGCACCCCCCGGACAGCCCCGCCGACTCCCGGCCTGACAGGATCGCAGCCCGGTGCGCGTCACATCCCATTGCCCGTGACGCGCACCACCCACCCCCCGGAACACGCGTGCCGAAAGCGGCTCTCCTGCCGTATGTGCGGGTGCAACCACACCAAGACGCCCAAAGAGCAGCAGGCCGCGCCCGGCCTCCGACAACCGATGGGGCCGGCAGTGGGCCGATACGCGGTGCGGCCGGTGCGCGGGCGGCTCGTCCTGGTGCGCAACCCCGTCCGCCGGGCTGGTGGTGCGCGGACGTCGCGGGCGGAGCCGGTGGTGGCACGTTCCTGACGTTCCGTCTGCGCGCGCGGGCCTTCCTGGCTAGACTCCCGGACCGTCGTGCGGTCGTCCGACCGGTCGATCCGTCACGCCATCCCCCCGCGGAGGAGCCTTGGTCTCGATCACCCTCGACGCCGAGCGCCGCGTCCGTGCCGACACCGCAGGGGTTCGGGTCGCAGCCGTGGACGCGCTGCGCTCGCTCGGTTTCCGGATCACCTCGGAGATGGCCACCGTGGTGGAGGCCCAGCGGGGCTCGGCCGTCCGCTCCGCGATGCTCCTGCCCGATGAGGTCCCGCTCGCGATACGCATGCTGTTCGCCGGCGGGCCGGACGGCGCCGACCGGCACACCACGGTGTCGGTGCACCTCACCGACCGTGCCGTCTCGGTCGTCGCGCTGGGCGTGCAGTCCCCCTACGTGGAGGCCTACCGGAGCGCGCTGCTCACGATCGACCGGACGCTGGCCGGCCTCGATCCGGACGCGGACTTCCCCCAGCCGCGCTGGTGGGCCCGCGCACCCCAGGCGGAGACGTTGGCCCGCCACCACCAGACCGGCGAGCGCGTGGTCGGCGGCGTGGCCTCCCTCATCAACGGGCGGCTCTCCGGCGGGCCCCGGGCCACCGGGCCGTCCCTGTGGGCCGGGATCCAGGGCGTCGTCTTCCGCTCCCGGGAGGGCATCGTCGCCGTGGACCGGAACGCCCTCCCCGGCCTGCTGTCGATCCCGGTGATGATGAGCCGCCGACCGGACGGCATACCGGAGCAACTCAGCTCCGGCGTGGCCCAGTTGGCGGCCACCGTCGAGGGGTTCCTCGCGGCCGTCGGCGTGGGTGTGGCGGACGTCCCGGTCGGGGAGGAGCACCGGGCGGCCTTCGAGTTCCTGTACCGGCAGTTCGGGATCCGCTCCCGGCTGCCCGTGCGGACCCTGTGCACCTGCCGGGACTGCCGGCAGACCAAGGTCGTCAACCTGGACCTCCAGCGCCTGCGGGAGCGGAAACGGCGGCTGAAGACGATCCAGTCGGTGCTGCGCGCGGCGCACAGCAAGGACGGGGAGATCCACCCCTTCCAGATCTTCGGGGCGTTCTTCCAGCACGGCAAGGTCGAGCCCGACTTCATCTGCTCACGTTGCGAGAGCACGGAGGCCGACGAGCAACCGGTGACGTTCTGCCCCGGCTGCGGTGACATGCGCACCGAGGGAGCGCTGATCTCCTGCGGCGAGTGCGGGTACGACTTCGAGGCGCTGGTGGCCGGGCTCGCGGTCTGGGACGTGGAGCCGCCGCCGGCGGCCGTTCCGCCGGCGGTTCCCCCAGCTCCCTCAGCTCCTCCCGTTCCTCCGGCCCCTCCCGTTCCGCCGGTCGCGCCCCCGTCTCCGTTGACCGCACCTCCGCCTCCAGCGGCACCCCCGCCACCGGTCGCCGCCCCGCACCCGGCGGTTCCCGCACCCCCCGCCGTCCCGCCGATGCCGGCCACTGCTCCGGCACCCGCCGCACCCACCGCCCCGCCCGGATTCGGGCCGCCGTCCGAAGGCTTCGCCCCTCCCCCGGCCCCGACCTGCGCCATCTGCGGCGCCGGCTACCCGGTCCTGTGGGCCGTACAGGTCCTCGACGGCCCCAACCCGCGGCCACTGACCGTCTGCCGGACCTCCCAGCGGTGTTCACCGCCCTCGGTCGCCACACCGGTGCGCATACGGACTTGACGGCACCCGCCGGGGCCGGCAGCCCGAGCCGCGTGCCTCTGCCGGGCTGAAGCGGCCGGTCGGCCCGTTCCTCAGCCGTCTTCCAGGACCTTTCCGGGCACGGTGCCGTCGGAGGAGAATGCGGGCATGCGCACTCGGGGGGATGCCCCACCGCGCCTGGAGCCGTTCGCGGCCGGGCCGGTGGCAGGGATCGCGGCCGCTGCCGCGGCGTTGCTGACCGCACTGTCAGGCCGCTACGGCTTCCACCGCGACGAGCTGTACTTCCTGGTCGCCGGTCGCCACCTCGCCTGGGGCTATCCGGACCAGCCGCCGCTCACCCCACTGCTGGCCCGGCTCGGCTCGGAGCTGTTCGGCGCCACCCCGACCGGGGTGCGGATCCTGCCCGCGCTGCTCGCCGCGGCCTCGATCGCGCTCATCGCGCTGATCGCCAGGGAACTGGGCGCCGGGCGGGACGGGCAGGTGCTCGCCGCGGCAGCCGCAACCTGCTCGGGCTGCGTGCTGGGCAACGGTCACCTCCTCTCCACCGCCACCTTCGACCTGACCGCTTGGCTGACGATCATTCTGCTGGCGCTGCGCCTGTCACGCACCGGCGAACTGCGTTGGTGGCCACTGCTCGGTCTGGCGGTCGGCACCGCACTGCTGAACAAGCTGCTGGTGCTCGGGCTGCTCGCGGCGCTGGCGGCGGGCGTTCTGACGGCTGGGCCGCGCGGCCTGTTCGTGCCCCGGCCGCGCACGCTGCTCGGACCGCTGCTCGCGCTGCTCGCCGCGCTCCCGTTCGCGCTGCCCGTCCTGTACTGGCAAGCCGCCCGTGGCTGGCCCGAGCTGACCGTAGCTCACGGGATCAGCGCCGCCGGTGGGACGGAAGGGCGGCTGCTCGTCGTCCCGCTGCAGGCGCTCCAGCTCTCCCCGCTGCTGGCGCCCCTCTGGCTGACCGGGCTGAGCCGGCTGCTACGCCGGCCGCAGCTGCGCTGGGCCCGGCCGGTCGCGGTGGCCTGGGTGGTGCTCTGCCTGCTGGTCACGGCTGGCGGCGGCAAGGCCTACTACCCGAGTCCGCTGCTGTACGCGCTCACCGCGGCCGGCTGCGAACCGTTCGTCCACTGGGCCCGCGAGCACCGCGCCAAGCTGGCCGGCGGACTGCTCGCGGCCCTGCTCACCAGCGCGCTGGCCGCGCTGCCGGTGCTGCCGGCCTCGGCACTGGCCGTGCCGATGACGGTCGACCCCGACCTCGGCGAAGAGGTCGGCTGGCCGGAGCTCGCGCACGCCACCGCCACCGGCTGGGCGGCCGTCCCCGTCGAGCAGCGGGCCACCGCCGTGCTGCTGACCTCGAACTACGGCGAGGCCGGAGCCCTCGCACGGTACGGGCCTGCTCTCGGCCTGCCCTCCCCGTACTCCGGCCACATGGGTCTGTGGGCCTGGGGTCCGCCGCCGGCCACCGCCACGGGACCGGTGCTGCTCGTCCACCCCGCGGGCCAGGCCGACCTGGAGGAGCACTTCACCGCCTGCCGCACGGTCGCGCGCGTCGACAACGGGCACGGCACGGCGAACATGGAACAACACGCGGCCGTCGTGCTCTGCGCGGGACCGCACCGCCCGTGGACGGCCCTGTGGCCGCTGCTGCGCCGGTACTGAGCAGCACGGAACGTCGGCGCCGGGCGGACGAACGGCCGACGGCCGGTCCGAAAGCCCCCACTCGCACGGGGCCCCGCACCGTCCCGCGACGGCACCGGGCACCTGGCGGCGCGCGGAGCCGGGGGTGACCCGCGCGCCGCCAGCCCTGCCCGCGACCTCCGGCTACCCCTGCACACCCGCTTCATGCACCAGACCTCACGACCGGGGCATCCACCGGCCCCGTGGAGTCCCGAGCGCGGACGGGCCGCCTCACCCGAGGTCGACCCGAACCCGCCCCCGACCCCGCTGAGTCATCCCTGCCTCCTGCTGAGTGCCTCCCAGGCCGCGGACGGGCTGCATCGCTCGCCCGGCGCGGCGAAAGAGATCATGCAGGAACAGGTGAGCGAATGCGCCCACCAGGAAACGGAGCTCTACGTCAGCGTTGCCCACGCCTCCTACTCCCACGACAGGCAGTCCTTCCGCGACGTCGTCGACCGCACCGAGGGCCAACCAGTGACGGAGGCGGGTCTCGCCGACGCGGCGTACGGCTTCCACGTACGGGAAGCAGGCGGACATGCCGGCGGTGCACCTGTGGCCTGAACTCGCCCGTTCGGGGTACTCGCCCCCTCAACGGAGGGTCGGGCGCGCGACGCGCTCCGGCCGGCAGGAATCCAGAGGGAGGAGGTGACCGCCGTGTCGAGCACACAGCCGCACCACGCCGGGTCCGTCCCGAGGGAGGAGCACCTCGGCCAGGAGCCGGTGGGCGAGCTGGTGCAGCGGGCCTCACGGCAGCTGACCGAGCTGGTGCGAGGCGAACTGCGCCTGGCGCAGGCGGAGATGAGCGAGAAGGGCAAGCGCTACGGCAAGGGCGCGGGCCTGTTCGGCGGCGCCGGCGTGGTCGGCTTCCTGATGGCGCAAGCGATGGTCGCCACCGTGATCGCCGCCCTGGCGGCGGCGCTGCCGGTATGGGCAGCCGGGCTGATCGTGACAGCGGTGCTGGGCATGATCGCCGCGGTGATGGCCACGAGTGGAAAGAAGCAGGTCGATCGAGCCGGGCCGGCCGTGCCCGAGCAGACCGTCGAGAGCGTGAAGGCCGACGTGGCCGAGATCAAGGGGAGCGCACACCGATGACCCAGCCACCTCATGACGAACCCATCGCCTCCAGCACCGAAGAACTGCGGGAACAGGTCGAGCAGACCCGGAGCGAGCTCGGGAGGACGGCCGAGTCGCTCGCAGCCAGGACGGATGTGAAGGGGCGAGCCCAGGAGAAGGCCGCCGAGGTCAGGGAGCAGGCTGCGGCGAAGGCCGGCGAGC
Organism: Kitasatospora sp. NPDC059648; assembly: GCF_042734825.1. Taxonomy (NCBI): domain Bacteria; kingdom Bacillati; phylum Actinomycetota; class Actinomycetes; order Kitasatosporales; family Streptomycetaceae; genus Kitasatospora; species Kitasatospora sp. NPDC059648. Next base: position 41,632 of record NZ_JBHWDU010000044.1, read on the forward strand.
TGAAGGAGCAGGCTGCGGCGAAGGCCGGCGAGCTGAAGGAGCAGGCCACCGTCAAGGCCGGAGAGCTGAAGTCGAAGGCCGCCGACCTGGCCCACCAGGCTCAGGACCGGCTGCCCGGTCCGGTCAAGGACAAGGCCGCCCAGGCCGCCGGGCAGGCCCGGGCCGTGGCCGCCGAGGTCGGAGAGCTGTGGGAGGAGAGGGCGCCCGAGCCGGTGCGGGAGAAGACCGCCCGGGCCGCACACCTGGCGCGGGACAACCGCAAGGTGTGGGCGGCGGTAGCGGGTCTGGCCGTCGTGGTGTGGCTGGTCTGCCGCCGCCGGAGGGGGTGAGTCGGGTGAACGCGTCGAAAATGGCCTACAAACCGGTCGGTCTCGCGCTCGGTGCCGTCAGCGGCATGGCCGCAGGAGCGCTGTTCAAGCAGACGTGGAAGCTGCTCGGTCACGGCGGGAACGCTCCCGAGGCCACCGACGAGGACCGTTCCTGGCGCGAGGTGCTGCTCGCGGCCACGCTCCAGGGCGCGATCTTCGCCGCGGTCAAGGCGGCCGTCGACCGCGCCGGCGCCACCGCCGTCCGCCGCTTGACCGGAACCTGGCCCGACTGACCCGGACGAGGAGGCGGGGAGGGCCGGTAGGACGCGACCACCGGCCCTCCCCTTGACCCCGTGCGCCGTGGCCGAGTGGGCGTGCACGGTCATCAGCCTCGCCGCGGTCTGCTCGACGGCATCCGCGAGCCGGCGCCCGAGTACCCGACCGGGCCGTGTGACGACCCGGCCGTGTGACGACGTCACCGTTGCCGGCCCCCGCCGCCGGGCGTGACCTGCTCAGGACGGGCCGCGCCGGACCGGGCCCGCGTCGGGCTGGTCCTCGGCATCGGAGGGGTGGATCTCCCGCTGCTCGTCGGGATCGATCTCGACCCCTTCCAGGGGGGAGCCGGACCCCGTGCCCTGGTCCGGCTGGTAGCCCTCCCGGGTGGACGCGGTGCCGGGGACGGTGCGTTCGCGCGGCAGCGCCTCCGCGCCGCTGGATCCGCCCACCCCTCCGGGGCCCACGGGCGGTTGCGGGTCCTGCCGGTCGGGTCCCTGCCGGTCCCTACGGTCTTCGGGTCGTTCGCTGCTCATGACGCTCACCTCGGTGCGAAGCCGCCGGTACCCGTTCACGGGTCCGGGCGCTCGGGATCGGGACGGCCCCGGCCGGGGGCCGCTCGACTGCCTTTCACTCCGCGCGTACCCGCTGGGCCCGGGGGAAACGGCCGGGTGCCTGCTGCGACCGGACGCGCCAGGGCGCGCAGGCCACGCTGGTGGTGACCAGCGGCGGCGACGGGTGCAGCGCGTTCCAACGGATCGGTTCAGCGCGTGAGGCCCCCGGCGCCGGCGGCGTCGCGCTCACCGGTGACCGTCCTGCGGGCCAGCAGGAGCGACAGTGCCGTGACGGCGGCCCACAGCGGTCCCATGAAGACGTGCAGGAGCCCCAGCCAGGCGACATCGCTCCAGCGGTACAGGGCCACCTGCGCGGCCAGGCTCGCGGAGCTCACCAGTGCGATCCCGACGGTCGACACCGCGTAGAAGCGGTGCAGCACGCGGTGCGAGCGCCACTCGGGTGGGCCGCCCACGACCCTGTTCGCGACCAGACCGGCCAGCGGGCGGTCGGCCGCGAGGGACAGCAGGCATGCCGCCGTCGCCGCCGCCGGGAAGGCCATCGGCAGCAGGAAGAACCCCCGCGCCTGACCCGTCCAGAGGGCCACGGCCGCACAAGCCGTGGCCAGAAGGGCGCCGAGGACGGCGTGCGGGACATGCCGGCGGGCGCGCAGCCTCCACCCGAGGACGAGCACGGCGGTCACCGTCGCGGCAACGGAAGCGGAGCGTGGGCCGCCGGTCCCGTCGGCGGCCAGGAACACCACGGTGGGGGCCCCTGTCACGGCCGCGGCGGTGGCCGCCGACCTGGCGCGTGGTGCGGTCCTCACGCCGGCTCGGCTTCGTCGTCGCGGCGGCGTCGGCCGGTGACTTCCGAGGACGGGAGGCGACCGGCCTTGGAGCTGCCGGTGAGCGTGTCACCGTCGACGGTGACGGTGAAGGTCAGGTCGAGTCGCACGGGTCTGGTGACGGACTGCTTCCAGGTCAGCCGGTCACCGTCGAGGACGATGTCCCGGAGGGGCAGGGTCTCGCCCACACCGCGGGCGGTGCCGACCAACTCTCCGTCCCGGGAGCGCAGTTCGATGACGGGCCGGACGCGTCCGACGGGCGTGACGACGGTGAGCTCCCAGACACCCTGGATGTGGGTGGGCATGAAGTGGCGTTTCCTCACTCGTGACGTGCGGGGCGGTGGCGGAGCGTTCAGAAGGCGGCGGGCGCGAGGCCGCCGGGGCGCCAGGCGGTGCCGCGGCGCTCGTGGGCGAACAACTCCTCGACGGCGTGGGCGATCTGCGGGCCCACTTCGCGTTCCAGCAGGTACAGGCCGAGGTCGAGTCCGGAGGTGACCCCGGCGGCGGTCACCAGGTCGCCGTCGTCGACGACGCGGGCGCGCACGGCGTGGACGCCGGTCGCGTCGAGGAGGTCCAGGCCCAGGTGGTGGGTGGTCGCGTGGCGGTCCTGGAGGAGGCCCGCCATGGCCAGGACGAGCGCGCCGCCACAGACCGTCGCCACGGTGATCCGCGCGTCCTCCATGGCGGCCTTGAGCAGCGCCGGCAGCTCGGTGTCCAGCGTACGGGCCAGCCGGTGCGCAACCGTGTCCTGCTCCCCGCCGCCGTCCTCGGGATCCGTACCGTCGTCCTCGGGGCCGGCGCCGTCGTCGGGACCGCCGAGGCGCCCGGAAGCGCCGGGCACGACGACGACGCCGGGACGACGGGGGTCGAGCCGACCGGTGGTGCGCAGCGACAGGCCGCCGGTGCCGCTGACCACCTCCCTCGGGCCCTCGGCGCTGACCAGTTCCACGCTGACCGCGCCGCTGGAGGCGGTTGCGCCGGCGTGGAGGACTTCGAACGGTGCGATGGCATCGAGCGGGTCGAACCCGTCGAAGAGCACGATCTGGACGTGCATGTGAGCGCCTTTCATCCGGGGGAGGCCGGGGTCACCGGCTTCGCTTCGATGCTAGGAGCGCGTGCGCACAGCGGAGACGGGCCCGAATGACACGTTCCAACGGGATCTCGCCAGGAGCGCGCGCCGCCGCCCGGAACTGCTCGCCGGACGCGTTCGGCACCGCGTCGGCGCGATCCGACGCCCCTGCGGCCGGCACGAGCCCTCAGCTGCGCTCGCGGCTGCGGAAGGCGGCGCGGTAGCTGTGCGGGGTGGTGCCGGCGACCCGTTTGAAGCGCTCGCGGAAGGCGGTCGGGGAACCGAACCCGGCCTGGTCGGCTATGCGCTCGATGGTGTGGTCGGTGTTCTCCAGGAGGAACTGCGCCCGCCGGATCCGGGCCCGCAGCAGCCACTGCAGCGGTGTGGTGCCGGTCTGCTCACGGAACCGCCGGCTGAAGGTGCGCCCGCTCATACCGCTGCGCCGAGCCATGAGGTCGAGCGTCAGCTCCTCGTCGAGGTGCTCCTCCAACCAGGCGAGCACCGGTTCGAGCGTGGAGCCCCGCGGGACCGGTGGCTGGGGATGGGCGATGAACTGCGCCTGGCCCCCTTCGCGTTCCAGCGGGGCGACGGCCAGCCGGGCCGCGTCGGCGGCCACCACGGAGCCGAAGTCGCGGCGGATCATGTGCAGGCACAGGTCGAGCCCTGCCGAAGCGCCTGCGGAGGTGAGCAGTTGCCCGTTGTCGACGTAGAGGACATCGGGGCACACCTCGACCGCGGGGAAGCGCCGGGCCAGCTCGGCGGCGGCGACCCAGTGGGTGGTCGCCGCCAGCCCGTCGAGCAGTCCGGTCAGGGCGAGGTCGAAGGCGCCAGCGCAGATCGAGGCGATCCTGGTGCCCCGGGCCGCCGCCGCGCGCAGCGCCTCCAGCACCTCCTCACCGGGCGGGGGCGCGGCCTCCGCACGACCGGGCACGACCACGGTGTCGGCGTCGGCCAGCCCCTCCAGCCCCCAGGGGGCGGTGATCAGGAATCCCGCAGCCGGGACCTGGGCCCCGGGTCCGCACACACGCACCCGGTAGGGGTGGCGCCCGTCCGGCAGCCGGACCCGGGTGAACACCTCCAGTGGCGTGGCGAGGTCGAACGGGATGACCTGGTCGAGTGCCAGGACCGCGACGGTGTGCACGACGACTCCTCAACTTCGGACGAGGCCACGACGGCTCTCCTTGTCCTACGGTGCACGACGGCTTAGGTCAAAGGGTCAGCGGCGCAGGCTTCGCAGGGGACTGATCAATCGTTGGCACTCCTCCGCCTGCCCGTGTTTCCGTGGCGCAGGGCCGGAACTCCCCGGCACCCCCGCCACCTACTGAGAGTCGTCCCATGCGCTCCACCATCAACGCCCGCATCGCCGTCGTCGGCGCCGGCCTCGGCGGCCTCGCCTGTGCCCGCGTCCTGCACCGTCACAGCCGGTCGGTCACCGTCTTCGAACGCGAGGGCTCCGCCGACGCCCGCCCCCAGGGCGGCAGCCTCGACATCCATTCCGGTACCGGGCAGGTGGCATTGCGGGCGGCGGGTCTGCTCGACGGGTTCCGCGCTCTGGCCCGCCCGGAGAGCCAGGAGTGGCGCGTACTCGACCCCGCCACCGCAGCCGTCCTGCCCGTCCCGGGGCCACCCAGCCACGATGACGACAGCCCCGAGATCGACCGGGGCCAACTGCGCTCCCTCCTCCTGGACTCCCTGCCCGAGGGCACTGTTCGCTGGGGCCGCGCCGTGACCGCCGTCAGTCCGATCGGAGACGGCACCTGGCGGCTGCTGTTCGACGACGGGAGCGCGGAGGAGGCCGACCTGGTGATCGGCGCCGACGGTGCCTGGTCGCGCGTCCGCCCGTCGGTGTCCGACGCCACGCCCGCCTACAGCGGCGTCACCTTCATCGAGACCGGCTTCACCGCCCGCGACACCCGCCACCCGGCGCTGGCCACCCTCGTCGGCAACGGCACCATGCTGGCGACCACCGGCGGCACGGCCCTGCTGGCCCAGCGCAACGGCGACGGCCACATCCGCGTCTACGTCGCCTTCCGTGCTCCGCAGGACTGGCACGCGGCGGCGGGTGTGTCACTCGACGACGTCGAAGCCGTACGCGCGCACCTGGTGAACCTGCTCGACGGCTGGGACGGGAGCCTGCTCGACTTCGTACGTCACAGCGAGGGCGGATTCATCGCCCGGCCCGTGTCCGTCCTGCCCGTCCCGCACACCTGGGAGCACGTGCCCGGCATCACCCTGCTGGGCGACGCCGCGCACCTGATGCCGCCCGTGGGCCTCGGCGCGAACCTCGCCATGCTCGACGGCAGCGAGCTGGCCCACGCCCTCATCGCCGAGACGAGCATCGAGGACGCCGTCCTGGCCTACGAGAACACCATGCTTCCCCGCTCCGCCCAAGCCGCCCGGGACTGTGCGGAAGCACTGGACGACATCCTTCCGCGGTAGGGCAGGAGATCGCCGACCGCGCCCGCGAGGCCGGCTTACCAGGACCGCCGGACCACCGACGCCACCCACCGGAACGCGGCCGGCCCACCGCCCGGCCCCTCTACACGCACTCGACCGCGCCGGCCTCCACACCGTCGCCGACGACGACCACCAGGCCGTCCGCGACCCCACACTCGAATGTCGCGTCGGCCGCACCGCCGGTGACGAGCCCGGCCGCCCGCGCCCTCACGGGCGGGCGGCCGGGCGTCCTGGCGTGGTTTCGCGGACGGTCAGTCCGTCTCCGCGCCGCGGTGGCGACGGCGTAGCCGGAGGTAGAGGCCGGCCGCGCCGCCGGCCAGTACGGCGGCTCCGACCGCCGACAGCTGCCACGACGTCGGGAACGGCTGATCGGCCGAGGTCGGCGAGGTCAGCGAGGTCAGCGGCGCCCGCGTCTCGGACGCTCCGGGTTGTGGCTGGAGCGGCGTTCCGGAGGGTGCTTGGGCCGCGGAGCCGGTGCCGTCGAACAGCCCGAACCCTCCGGCGAGCCCGTTGCGGTCGTAACCGGATCCGGGGAGCTTGTCCGCGTACCGGCCGGTCACCAGCTTCTGGTAGGCGGCCAGCGGGAGGCTCTGCTTGCCGCCGAGGCCCGTGGTCGCCTCGGTGTTGAGCGGCTCGACGTCGCCGCTCGCGGTGAGCCGGTACCAGGCGTGGATCTGCGGCTCGGTGAAGGTGCGGGCGCCGGTGGTGGCGCGTTCGGCGAGTGTGAGTTCGTTGTCGCCGTCGCGGATGCCGGCGAGCCGCCAGCCGCTGCCCTTGCCCGGCGGGGCGAGCAGCACGGCGGCCTGGTGACCGTCGGCCGCGCTGACCCGCGAGGCGAGGTAGGAGAGCCTGAGCGCGGTCTGCGGTGTCGGCTGGGCCTTGCCCTTCACGAAGTCCACCGACAGCTCGTACATCGGAACCGGGTCCTTGAGCTCGAACGGCGGTGGCGCGGCGGCCGCGTTCGGGGCGATCGGCCGAGCGCCCGTGCTACCGCCGTCGGCGCCAGTCCCGGAACTGGTCCCGGTGCCGGGACCGCCGCCGGGCGAGGCCGCCGTCCGCGCGGCGCCGAGGAAACGGGAGACGGTGTCGTGCGTCTGGCCGGAGCGCAGCACCTGCTGGGCGGAGCCGTAGTCGGGGACGTCGCTCCCGTCGTCGGCCCGGGCGGTCGTGGTGGCGGCGCCGACGCTCATGAGCGCGGCGGCGGTGAGGGCAACCACCTTCGGTGTCCACATGGCTGGTTGTCTCCTCATGCGTGGATGCCGACCCGTGAGTGGGTCCACTGGAACGAGCCGTTGTCGACGTAGGTGTTGAAGTTCCACCAGGTGTACGTCTGGGTGCTGGGCCAAGGATCACCCACCGCGATCATGTTGCTGGTGCTGTCGTAGCCGTAGATGACGTTCATGTGCCCGCCCCCCGAGGTCCAGCCGATGCGCACCGCGAACGGCCGCCCGTTGGCTATCTCGTTGGTGACCTCGCTGAACGAGGCGTTGCGGTTCAGGTCGTAGCCGCCGTTGCGGAAGCCCATGGCGGACAGGGCGTTGGCCATGTCGTCCAGCGTGGCGGGCCGGTCGTTGCAGTCGAGCCAGCGACCGCGCTGGGCGAGTCGGCAGAAGTCGTACTGGTTGTACTGGTTGTAGCCCCAGTAGGTGGCGATCGTCAGGCCGGAGGCGTCCCAGCACCACTCGTCCTGGACCTGCTTCTGCATGGTGATGTCGAGCGCCGTCCAGCTGGTGGGGCGGGTGGAGCTGCAGACCGGGAGGTTCCCGGTGTCCTCACTGATGAAGGCGTCGGCGATGTAGTAGGCGCCGGTCCAGATCCAGCGGTTGTTGTTCTCGACGGTGTCCCCCGTGGTGCGGCAGATCATCGGAACGCGGTCGCCCGGCACGGCCTGGCCGGAGATCCGGGCCGAAACCGAGGCCAGCACACGTTCGTTGATGGTGCTGAACCTGCCCTGTCCGCCGATGACGGTTCCCTTGACCAGGCCCGCCTGGGCCACGGCGCCGATACCCAGCGCGGCCGCGCCGGCCAGTGCGACCGCGATCCCCGACACGGCCCAGCGGCGCGATTTCCTGCGGTGTCTGTTCATGCGTCAGATCTCACTCCCCGTTAGGTGAATCCGAATGTCGAGGAGTGTGGCAGAGCTGCACCGGAACCGGAACGGACAAGTCCGGGCCGCCCCCGGGCTACACGCATAGACGGACGGCGGACTGAAAGTCAAAAAGCGCTGAACGAAGGCAACTTGGCGAACATCGTCCCGACCGACCCAATCCGCTGTTATCTCATTGTTATCCGCGCGAATCATCTTTCACCCTGTGAAATTTCACAGGGTGAGTGCAATGTTACTCACGATGAGGGATTCAGAAGCCGGGATTCTGGAATCCTAAGAAGCGCTTATGCGGGCCCGCTCACGTGTGGTGCCACCTCGCTCGCGCCCCGGGCGGGACCAGGCGAAACCACCGTGGCAGAGGTGGCCGACCGGAGCGTGCCCGACGGGACGCGAAAGGACGCCTGCGGCATGATCACCCACAGGTGTTCCGGTCGCACCGGCCGGAAGCCAGGGTGCCGGTCGCGCCGCTCAGGGCGCGGACGGCAGCCACGGGATCTCCGACCGCGCGTACCGGTACGCCCGGAAGACGGCGTTCTGCGCCCCGCCGGAGGACTCCAGTCCGACGCCCTCGCCGAACGAGCCGAAGTGCGGGACGACGTACTCCCAGACCACCTCGCCCTCGGCGGTGACCTCGAAGATCCGGCCGAACGAGCCCTCCGCGATCAGGGTGTTGCCGTTGGGCAGCCGCTGGGCGCTGGACATGTACGGGCTGTAGAAGTTCTGCGGCGGGTCGTCGCGGTACTCCCAGACGACGCCACGGCTGGCGCGGTCGACCTCGATCACCCGCGAGTACGGCACCGAAGTCCCCCGGCGGTAGGAGCCGTTGTCGAAGACGAGGATGTTGCCGTTGCCGAGCTCGTGCGGGTAGTGCTGCTGGGCGAGGACGTCGGGGCCGAGCCTCCAGGTCACGTCACCGGTCGCGCGGTCGATGACCACCGTTGTCGAGGCGCTGCGGAAGCCCACCATGACGGAGCCGTCGGCGAGTTCGTTGACGGTGTTGGCCATCGGCCAGTGCTCGCGGGCGTAGTGGGAGTCGAGGACGATCTCCTCCGGGTCGAGGTGCTCGGCGGCGGCCCAGCGCCAGACGACCTCACCGTCCCAGGTCATCTCGTACACCGCATCGCCCCAGATCCTCCCGCCGGGAGCCTCGGATCCGGGGATGCCGCCGCGGATCCGGGCGGCGAACCCGGCGGGCAGGGGCTCGACGGCGAGCAGCAGCAGGTTGCCGTTGGGCAGCAGTTCGGCGTCGTGGTGGTGGAAGGGGTGCCCGGTCTCGCGGAGCACCGTACCGTCAGGTGCCACCTGGAGGAACGCACCCCCGTGGTAGACGGCCCAGATCGGGAAGAGCGGCTCGGACTGCGGGGCTTTTTTGCCCTGGTAGAAGAGTGTGCCGTCGGGCAGCAGCCGGGCGTGGCGTCCGGGCGGGTACGGCAGGGTCCACCGGTGCCGCTCGTTCCCGTCGAGGTCGATCAGGAAGGCCTCGCCGGGGCCGGCGATCGGGGTGATCAGGGTGAGGCCGTGGAAGGCCCGGTCGCGGTCGAGTGCGCGCAGGCCGGTGCCTCGACGGCGCAGGGTGTTCTGGTCGATCACGGGTCTCTCCGGTGGGGTGCGCAGAATATTGATGTCATCAATATGACTCCTGGACGTTGCCGCGATGTTGCGGCGGCATGAAACCTCCGGGGAGGGCCCCCGGAGCGGGCTGCGATACTGACGGACATGGCAGCTCCGGACCCGCGCGAGACGGGCCCCTCACCCGAGGCGGCGGCCGTCGGCGCCGCGATCCGCCGTCGGCGCAAGGCCCTCGGCATCCGGATGGTCGACCTGGCCGCGGCCGCCGGACTCTCCCAGCCGTTCCTGAGCCAGCTGGAACGGGGCCTCGCCACGCCGAGCCTGGGCTCGATCTACCGGATCGCCGAGTCGCTGGACTGCCCGCCCGGCGCCTTCCTGCGCGCCCGGTCCGGTGACGGCCCGGTCGCGCACCAGACCGATCCTCAGGTCGTCCAGGTCACCGAGGGCGGGGGCCAGACGGCGGAGGTGCTGATCCCCGGCGGGGCGAGCGACACCATGGAGGCCTACCGGCATCACTTCGTCCCCGGAGAGCCCGAACGCGGGTGGTTCGAGCACCCGGGCGAGGACTTCCTCTACGTCCTCCAGGGCGAGGTCATCCTGGAACTGCGCGGTGAGCAGCCCGTGTTGCTGCGCCAGGGCGAGAGCGCGCACCACCGGGGCGACATCCCGCACCGCTGCCGGCCGGCCGGTGGCAGCGAGGGGCGAACGCTGCTCGTCGTCTCGTCCGGCGCCCACTCCTGAGCGCTGCTCGTCCTCCCGCCCGACCGCCCGTCCTGAGCACTGCTCCTCGTCCCGTCCGGCCGGGCGGGTCGACTTCCCGTCCGGCCTCCAGCGCTGAGCGGTCGTGAGGTCCACGATGCGGACCCCGTTGACGCCGGCCACGCGGGCGGGCTAGCTTCCCCGACATGCAGCAGCGCCCCATCACCCTGTCGACTCGCGGTCACATCGACCTCCTGCGGGTCTGTACCGCTGCCTGTCGCTCCTGCTGAGCGCCTCCCGCTTCCCACGGCCCCGCTGAACCGACGGGTCCGTACGGTCCCCCGCCCCTGCGCGCGGAGCCCGACCGCCTTCCGTCCTGAGGCGGCGGCGCAGCTCTCGACACCTCGGCCCGCCCGGCGCCCGTGCTGCCGCACGGCGTCACTGCCGGGCGCCCGACCGTCGTCGATGCATGCCCCCAGGCCGCCCCTTCCCTTCACCCGGGCCGCATCCGCCCGAGGAGCCGCCATGCCCGTCGAAACCGACGCACTGCCCGTGGCCGTCACCGCCACCATCCCGCCACCCGAACTCGTCGCCGTCGACCACCGTGGCAGGCGCCGCCGTCTGCCCCGCTGGGTGCGGCGTTCCGCCGCGCCGGTCCTGCTGCTGGCCCTGTGGCAGGCACTGGGCACGACCGGAGTGCTCCCGGCGCAGGCCCTGCCCCCTCCGAGCACCGTCCTGGCCAAGGCGGCCGCGATGACCGCGGACGGCACGCTGCCCTCCGCCATGGCTGTCTCGCTGCAGCGCGTGCTCTACGGGCTGACGCTCGGCGGCCTGGCCGGAATCGCACTGGCCCTGGCGTCGGGCCTGTCCCGGCTCGGCGAGGACCTGGTCGACCCGATCGTGCAGATGGTTCGCACCGTCCCGTTCATCGGGCTGATCCCGCTGCTCATCATCTGGGTCGGCATCGGTGAGGCGCCCAAGGTGGTGCTGATCGCGCTGGGGGTCGGTTTCAACCTCTACCTGAACGTCCACGCGGGGATCCGCAGCGTGGACAACGCCCTGGTCGAGACCGGCGAGACCCTCGGCCTGACCCGCCGTCAGCAGATCCGGCACATCGTCCTGCCCGGTGCGCTGCCCGGGCTGATGACCGGCCTGCGGTACGCGTTCACCGTCTCCTGGCTGGCCCTGGTCTTCGGCGAGACGATCAACGCCGACAACGGCATCGGCTTCCTGATGAACCAGGCCCGCGAGTTCCTCCAGACCGACGTCATCGTCCTCTGCCTCCTGGTCTACGCCCTGCTCGGCCTGGCCGCCGACCTCATCGTCCGTACGCTGGAAAGGATTCTGCTGCCGTGGCGACCGACCTTCAGCGGCACGTGACCACCGCCGTGGACGGGCCCGCCGTCCTGGTCCGCGCCCTGCGACGCTTCTTCGGCCCCGACACCGTCCTCGACGGACTCGACCTGCGCATCGAACCGGGCCAGTTCACCGTCCTGCTCGGGGCGAGCGGCTGCGGGAAGAGCACCCTGCTCAGGGTCCTCGCCGGTCTGGACCGGGAGGTCACCGGCGAGGTCCTGGTCCCCCGCCGCCGGGCGGTGGCCTTCCAGGCGCCGCGGCTGATGCCGTGGAAGAAGGTCTGGCGCAACGTCGTGCTGGGCCTGCCTGGCCGGCCCGACCGGGCGCTCGCCGAGCGCGTGCTCGACGAGGTCGGCCTCCGGCACCGGGCCGACGCCTGGCCCAAGACCCTGTCCGGCGGCGAGGCGCAGCGGGCATCGCTGGCCCGCGCGCTGGTGCGCGAACCCGAACTCCTCCTGCTGGACGAGCCGTTCGGCGCGCTGGACGCGCTCACCCGGCTGGCCGCGCAACGGCTGGTCGGAGCGGTGTGGGAGCGCCGCCGGTGCGCGGTCCTGCTGGTCACCCACGACGTCGAGGAAGCCGCCCTGCTCGCCGACCGGGTGCTGGTGATGCGCGCCGGAACGATCGTCCACGACGAGCTGGTCGACCTGCCGAGGCCGCGCGAGGCCACCGACCCCGCCGTGACCGCCCTGCGCGGCTCGCTGCTCGCGGAACTCGGCGTCAGCTCCTCCTGATCCGCCTACAGAAGGAACGATCCATGCCTGGCCTCTCCCGTCGCGGTGCCGTCGCCGCCGCCCTCGCCCCCGCCCTGCTCGCCGCCCTGGCGTCCTGCGCGTCCTCCCCGTCGGCCCCCGCGGGGAGCGGACCCGCACGGACCCTGAGAGTGGGCGACCAGAAGGGGGGTGCCGCCCAGGCCCTGCTGGACGCCTCGGGGCAGGGCAAAGGGCTCCCCTACACCATCAGCTGGGCCTCCTTCACGTCCGGACCGCCGATGCTGGAGGCGATCGGCGCCGGCTCGGTGGACATCGGCGCGGTGGGCAACACGCCTCCGGTATTCGCCGGATCGGCCCACCGGCCGGTCAAGGTCGTCGGCGCGCTGCGCTCCTCGGAGGCCGGGGACGCGGTCCTGCTGCCCAAGGGCTCCGCACTGGCCGACGTGTCCTCGCTCAAGGGGAGGACCATCGCGGTCGCACAGGGCAGCTCCGCGCACAACACGCTGGTCACACTGCTGCTCAAGGCCGGCCTCAGCCCCGCCGACGTGCACCTGAGCTACCTCCAACCGCCCGACGCACTGGCCGCGTTCACCTCCGGCAAGGTGGACGCGTGGGCGGTATGGGATCCGTACACCGCGATCGCCGAGAAGGCCGGCGGGCACATCCTGGCCACCGGCGAGCAGGTCTCCGCCGGGCTCGCCTTCCAGGTGGCCTCCGACAGCGCACTGGGCGACCCGGCCCGGAGCGGGCTGGTCGGCGACTACCTGCGGAGGGTGGGCGCCGCCTGGCGCTGGGCGGCCTCGCACCAGGAGCAGTGGGCCCAGGCGTGGTCCGGGGAAGCGGGCATCCCGTACGACGTCGCCCTCGCCTCGGTGCGCCGCACCCAGTCGACCTCGTTCGAAGTGGCCCTCGACGACGACGCCGTCCGGTCCGAACAGCAGATCGTCGAGACCTTCGCCGGACAGAAGCTGATCCCCGCCTCCTTCGCCTTCGCGGACTTCACCGACCGCCGGTACAACGCCGGCCTCCCCCCGTCCACCAGCCGGACCGCCCCCGCCAACTGAGCCACCCCGGAGCGTCGAACGATGAACGTCCACCTGCACTGGTTCCTGCCCACCGGCGGGGACGGCCGAGGCCTGGTCGACCGCCACGCCTACGCCGGCAACTTCACCGACCGGGGCGCGAGTGCGCCCCCGGGCCGGGCCGCGGCGGCCGTCCGCCGGCCCGACATCGAGTACCTCGCGCAGATCGCCAAGGCCGCCGACCGGCTCGGCTTCGAGGCGGTCCTCACCCCGACCGGCACCTGGTGCGAGGACGCCTGGCTCACCACCGCCCTCCTGGCCCACGAGACCGAGCACCTCAAGTTCCTGGTCGCCTTCCGCCCCGGCCTGATCTCCCCCACCCTGGCCGCCCAGATGGCCGCCACCTACCAGCGGGCCACCGGTGGCCGGCTCCTGCTGAACGTGGTGACCGGCGGCGACGCCGAGGAACAGGCCCGCTTCGGGGACCACCTGGACCACGACGGCCGCTACGCCCGGACCGACGAGTTCCTCACCGTGGTGCGCGGCGCCTGGAGCGGAACGCCGTACGACTTCGACGGCACCCACTACCGGGTCACGGGCGCCCACGTGCCCGTGCCGCCGGCGCCCGCGGTCCCGATCTTCTTCGGCGGCTCCTCGGCGGCCGCCGGGCCGGTCGCCGCCAAGCACGCCGACGTCTACCTGACCTGGGGCGAACCGCCGGCGCAGGTCAAGGAGAAGATCGACTGGATCCGGCGGCTCGCCGGCGCCGAGGGGCGCGAGGTCCGCTTCGGCATCCGGCTGCACACCATCTCCCGCGACTCCTCCCGTCACGCCTGGCAGGAGACCGAACGTCTCCTGGACGACATCGGCGACGCCGAGGTGGCACGCGCCCAGCAACTGCTCGGACGCAGTGAGTCGGTGGGCCAGCAGCGGATGCTGGCGCTCCACCAGGGGTCGCGGGACGCGCTGGAGATCCGTCCCAACCTGTGGGCCGGCGTCGGTCTGGTCCGCGGCGGCGCGGGCACCGCCCTGGTGGGCAGCCACGAGGAGGTCGCCGACCGGATCGAGGAGTACCACGACCTCGGCATCGACCACTTCGTCCTCTCCGGCTACCCGCACCTGGAGGAGGCCTACTGGTTCGGCGAAGGCGTCCGCCCCGTCCTCCAGGCCCGCGGACTGGTCGGACCGCCGCCGCTTGAGCCCTGACCTCCTCGGTCCGGAGGCCCGGGCCAGCCCGCGGGGCGCTCCTGGTCAGGGCAACTGGGTGGTGCCGTAGGTCTGGGCGACGAAGTTGAAGCGCAGCCTGAACTGGGTGCCCCAGTTCTCGCCCCACTGGGCGGACAGCGGCTGCCGCCACCACTTCATCCGCGTCTGGGGGAAGCGCTCCTGTTCGGTCGGCTGCGGATCGCCGAGGTACAGCGCGTGGGCGTTCCAGCCGAGCCCGCGCGCTCCCTCGACCCGCTCGTTCACATCGTTGGAGGACATCATGGTCAGGGCGGTCACCACGTGGTCGAAGGGCATTCCCCGCCCCTGCAACGACGGGATGATCCCCGCCGCGTGAGCCAGGCTCTCGATGAGTTCGATGTGCGCCTGCCCGTCCTCGGCCACCCGGATCACCAGGGTGAAGCCGTGGCCCGCGTACTCGATGCGGAACACCGACTGCAGACCTTGCGTCCAGGCCTCGGTGATCGAGTCCGTCAGTGTGCGCACCGCGGCCTGGAACTCCTGGATGTCGGCGGCCTTCTCCGGGTTGGGGCCCTGGGCGGGCGGGTTCGTGGCGGGATCGGACAGCACCGGGAACAGGTCGTGGGCGGTGGGGAAGCACGCCGCGTACTCGATCGGGTCCTTGAGGTTGCTGTCCAGGATCTGCGGCGCGATCTCGTGTGCCCCCATCGGGTCGTAGGCGGGATCGAGCAGGGCGTTGAGCACGTTTTCGGGCGTGGTGCCGACGGCGGCGGCCAGCTCCGTGATCTGTGGTTCGAACTGCTGGATCGACTGCGAGATGGTGCTGCCCAGGGTCTGCTCAGGGGCCCGCTGCACGGTGCCGGCGCCCGTCGGGGAAGAGTACTCGCGTGCCGCTTGCTCCTGTTCGCCCTCCCCCGCCGTCTGCCGCGGCGCCGGAGCCCGCATGACGCGGTGGGCGTTGGCTTCGGCAGCCCGCTCGAAGCGGTCACCCGGATCGGAGACCCTCAGCCCGGATCCGTTGGCGGTGCCGGCCACGGGACCCTGGCGCTGCTGGATGACATGCGTGAGTTCGTGGGCAAGGGTGTGCCTGTCCGCTCCGCCGTCGCCGATGACGACGTGGCTGCCGCTGGTGTAGGCGCGGGCGCCGACTTCGGCGGCCGAGGCCTTGGCGGCGGCGTCGTTGTGGATCCGGACGTCGGAGAAGTCGGCGCCGAGCCGCGCCTCCATGTCAGCCCGGATTGCGTCGTCCAGAGGGCGGCCCGGGCTGCGGAGTACGGCGTGGACGGCGGACCGCTGCAGCGCGGGTGCGGCCTGCTCGTTCTCCTGATGCCCGCGGTCGGCCGAGTGCCGGTGCCGGTCCTGGCCCTGGGTACGGGGACGTCGGGCCTGACGGAGCATCTGCACGACTGCGGCGTTGCCCACGGCGGCCTGGAGCGCGAGCAGGCCGGGCGCTGTGCTCGCTGGGCCGGGTGTCCGGGTCGGGACGCGCCCCGGCTCCCGCTGACGGCCTCGGTCGGCTGAGGTGCGATCTGGTTCGTGGGCGCGCATCGTAGCCTTCCGGGACGGCACTTGCAGGTCACCACCTTGATACGCCAAGGCCGCCCGAGGGATCCAGGTCGCCGAGGGCACGATTTCCTGCCCTGGCGGACACTTGCGGGGCCGCAGGGCCGAAGTTCGCCGGTCCTTGGGGAGTCCAGCCTGCCGGTGACCTCGTGCGCCCGGGCGGCGCCTGTGAGAGCGACTCGCCGAGCCTTCCACGCCCCGACCGGCGAAGACCGGACCGATCGCCGTACCGCTGCCGACCCCGGCCTACCGCCGCAACCACGAGCCGCGCGGGATTGTCCCGCTGGGGGAAACGATGGCAGCGGCCGAATCACGAACTCTGCACGCGGTATCAGCACAGGATGCTGCACCGCCTCGCCCGGCCTGGAGTCCGCGTCGACAGGTCATCGTCCTCGGTGCGGCCTGCGCTCTCCCCTCGTTGGCCTCCGTAGCCATCGGCAGCGCCGTCCACGCTGACGGGGAGCAGCGACGACGGTGGGCCTTCCCACGGCCTCGGGGGCGCGCGAAGGCGGCCTGCTGGGCCGGCTGCCGTGTTCGTTCTGACCGGCCCGGGGCGAAGAGCTGACCGGGTGATGCTCGTGGGGGCCCGGCAGCGGGTCTGCCGGGCCCTGTTCGGTCAGTGGGTGTCGGTGCGCAGTTCGAGGCGAGTGCCGTCGCGAAGGGTGATCGACATCAGGTCGCTGGGTGCGTCCAGTTCCAGACGGTGCCAGCGGCCGCGGGGGACGATCGCGGCGGTGCCTGCCCGCAACTGCACCATGTCCTCGGTGCCGCCGGGGGAGGTGGGGCGGAAGTAGAGGCGGATGCCGCCGGTCAGGCAGCACACCGCTTCCTCGGCCTGCGGGTGCATCTCCCAGTGGTCGGCGTGGACGTCGGCGTCGGTCTCCACGTGGAACGTGGCGATCTGCCAGGCGCCGGAGTTGCTGCTCGTCATCTGCCGTTCGACGGCTCGGACGTCGCCGTCGGGGTGGAAGTGCAGTGCCGAGGCGAACAGGTCGATGGGGGAGCTGGGTGTCGTCGTCATGACGGTGTTCCTTCCAGTCGGTTGTCGGCGGGTCGCGGGTCGGGTGTTTCGCCCCGGCGACGGGGTAGCGTGCCGAGGGCCACGACCGCCGCGAGCACGAAGAGGACGGCGGCGATGGCCAGGCCCAGGGCGTAGCCGTTGTCGAGTGCGGCGGGATCGGTGGCCGTGCCGGTGTGGTGTGCGGCGATGGTGGCCAGGGCGGCGAGGCCGACGCAGCCGCCGAGTTGGCGGGAGCTGTTGAAGAGGCCGGAGGCCGTGCCGGCCTCGCCGGGGGTGACGCCGGTGGTCGCGGCGGTGGCGACGGGGGCCAGCACCAGTCCGGTACCGATGCTGGTGACGAGGGACGGGCCGAGTACGTCGATGAGGAAACTGCCGCCGGGTCTGATGTGCGCGAACCAGGCCAGGCCCGCGGCGGCCAGCAGGGCACCAGGCACGAGCGATGCGCGAGGTGTGCGGACGGCGGTGATGCGCGTGGCGGCGATGGTGCCCGCGACCACGCCCGCGGAGAACGGAAGGAACGCGGCGCCGGTCGCTGCGGCACCCATGCCCAGGACCTGCTGCATGTACAGGGATACGAAATAGAAGGCTGTGAACTGCCCGGCTGCGGCCAGGAACACCAGCACGTTCGCGCCGGCGACCCAGCGACTGCGCAGAAGATGGAGGCCGAGCAGCGGTGCGGAGACCCTTGATTCGGCGAAGGCGAAGGCGGCCAGCAGCGCGGCCGCGGTGGCGAGGGTCGCCACCGTGGCCGGGGAACCCCAGCCGAGGCTGTCGGTGCGGACGACACCGAACACGAGCAGTCCGACTCCGCTGGTCGCCAGGGCGGCACCCAGCACGTCCAGCCTCTCGTGTCGGGCGGGCTGTGCTTCGGCGGGCACACCTGTGAGAACCAGCGCGAGAGCCGCCGCCACGATGGGCAGGTTGATCAGCATGACCCAGCGCCAGCCCGCGTACTCGGTCAGCAGTCCGCCCACCAGCACGCCCAGCGCGCCGCCTGCGGCGTTCACCGCGCTCCATACCCCGAGTGCGCGGACGCGCTGAAAACCTTCGGTGAAGGTGGTGGTGAGCATCGCCAGCGCGGCCGGCGCGGCGGCGGCGGCGCCCAGGCCTTGCCCGGCGCGGGCGGCGATCAGTTGCCAGGGCGCCTGGGCCAGTCCGCCCGCCAGCGAGCACAGCCCGAAAACGGCCAAGCCCAGCACGAACAGTCGGCGCTGGCCGTACAGATCGCAGGCGCGGCCACCCAGGAGCAGCAAGCCTCCGAACGTGAGCGCGTAGAGGTGCACGACCCACGACAGGTCGAGCGGCGCGAATCCCAGCGCGGTGCGGATCGCGGGCAGTGCGACGTTGACCACCGACATGTCCAGGGCGAGGACGAACTGGGCGACGGCCGCTGCCGCCAGCACCGCTCCGGGCCGCCTCGGTAAGTTTTTGTACATGTAAGGAAAGTAGCGCGAAGGGATCGCCGCTGTCGACACCTGCGGGATGATGGGAGGCATGCCGCAACCGTCCGCCCCGCGCAGAACCACCGGTCGACCTCCCCGCATCTCCCTTGAGGAGGTCATCGGGACAGCCCGCCGGATCGTGGCCGAGGAAGGCGTGAACCGGATGACCATGCGTCGGCTGGCCACAGAGATCGGCAGTACGCCGATGGCGCTCTACCACCACGTCCGCAACAAGGAAGACCTGCTCGTCCTCCTGCTGGACGACTACGCCACGCGGACCCTGCGCCGACCCGAACTGCCCGCACACCCCCGCGAGCGGGTCGTCGCCGCAGCAGCCGCGATCCACGATGCGCTCGCCGCCTGCCCCTGGATCACGGAGGTGCTGACCGCCGACGACCTGATGTCCACGTCCGCACTGTGGTTCGTCGAGCAGATCGTCGACGGCCTGGCCGAATGCGGCCTCTCCCCCGACCGAGCCGTACACGGTTATCGCGCGATCTGGTACTACACCGCCGGAGAGATCATGGTCCGGACGACAGCGGCCCGCCGCCGCGCAGACGATGACCGTGCGACCTACCGGGAACGAGTCTTCGCCGATCTCGACCCGGGCGAGCTTCCCCGCTTGGCACAGGTCGCGGACCGCTGGGCGTCGCTGACCGCCGAGGACACCTACCTGGAGGGGCTCCGCGCCCTGGTGGACGGCCTCCTCGCCACCCGCTGACGGACCGCCGACGCCGATGAACGCGTCCGGCCCCAACCTGCCCAGGGTCCATCGACACCCCGTCACGGCGCAGCGCCGGGCCACGGGCCACCGTGCAGGCAAGCCCGGACCGGCGGTGAGGCGTCCGTGTTCCGCCGCCGAGAACGCATCGGAGCTCCGCCGGGCCGTGCCGGTCGTCGACGGCCCCGCCGAGGATCGCGCCCGCCCGGTTCGGGGCTCCGTTCGTTCGCTGCCCGCTACCGGGCCCGGGGGCCTGGGGCGGGCGGGGTACGCGGTCGCAGGCGCTCTCCCTGCGGCCCGAACATGACCAGGTACTCGACCGGGCCGCCGGGGCCGGAGTTCGCGACCCCGTGGGGCCGGCGGGTGTCGAACTCGGCGACGTCTCCGGCTCTCAGAGGGCGGTACGCGAAGGTTTGCCCGATTTCTCCCTGTCTCGGGATTGACGTGCAGGGCAGGGCAGTCAACGGGGGCCTGCCACTGCCCTCGCGCCCTGGGATCGAAACGGAATGCTGTCGCAGTCAGGGCTCTGCGCCATACTGCGGCCATGAGTGAGGAATCGGCACGGCTGGCGCGAGCCCTCGTTGAGTTCCGTGAAGCCGAAGGTATCTCGGAGCGCGAGCTCGCACGACGTACCTGGCTGAGTCACGCGACGATCAGGACCTTCGAACGGGACCATGGGGACCTGCCCACTCCGACCGTTGCTCGCAGGTTCGAGGAAGTCCTCGGGTGGGCTCCGGGGAGCATCAAGGCCACGCCACCCGAGGCGACGGGCCTTGAGTCATCGGCCGATTCGGGCTCAGACCTCGAGTAGGCGGGGTGGTCAGGGCTGCTTGCCGGACGGCCATGGTCGTGGCAGGGCGAACAGGCCCGGTTCTGGCTCGGCCAGGATGTTGCGCCCGGTCAGGCGCTTGAGCTTCAAACGGACGTTGTTGATGTTGTTCGGAGCCGGGTCCAGGTCCATCGCCTCGCACACGCCCCGTGCCCGTAGCGGACCGTCTGCCTGGGCGAACACCGCCATGATTTCCTGGTAGGCCGCCCCGTCCGGCAGCTTCGGGGCGGACGCCGACGGCGCGGGCGGGTCCGGGTCGGGCAGCTCCAGCAGCGTCTTGCGGGTGATCCGCACTTCCTCGGCGGCCCGGCCGAGCTCGTCCAGCACGGCGGTGAGCCGCGTGATCTGCTCACGGGTCTCTTCGGCCTGCTCGGCGATCTCCCGCTCGCGCTCCTCCAGACGTACCAGCACCGCCCCCAGGGTCAGCTCCCCATTGGTCACGCGCCGCGCCATGACGTCGCGCTGCCGGTCAGCCGACGTGCCATCACATCGCTTATCGCCCAGTAGACCCGGGACTCGGCCGAGGCGGGACGGTGCTCGTAGTCGCGTACCAGCCGCCGGTGCAGCATCAAGATCCCGTTGGTCTGCTCCACCCGCCAGCGGATCGGCTGCGGGACGAACCCGGCATCGGCCGGATTGCGCTCGACGACTTCGACGTCGATGCCCACCTGCTCCCCGTGGTCCACGACGGTCTTCTTGAACCCCTGGTCCACCAGAGCCTTCGTCACGGTGGCGTCACTACCTGCTGCGACCTTGTCGAGCAGAGCGGTGCCGAAGGCGTTGTCGTGGACGGAGGCAGCCAGCACCACCACGGCGATCACCAGGCCCAGCACGTCCACAGCGAGTCCCCGCTTGCGGCCGGGCACCTTCTTCGCCGCATCGCGTCCCGTCGTCTCGGCCGGCACCCCGGCCGCGGCGTGCAGGCTCTGGGTGTCGAGCACCACCAGGCTGGGGTCGGCTAATCGGCCCCTCTTCTCGCGGACCTGCCAGCGCAGCAGGTCGTGAATGACCTGGTCGGTGCCGTCATTGCGCCACGTGTAGAAGTAGTACTTCACCGCGCCAGCGGGTGGCAGGTCGTGCGGGAGGTAGTCCCACTGGCAGCCGGTCCGGGACTGGTAGAGCAGGGCATTGACGATCTCCCGCATCTCGTAGCGGCCCTCGTGGCCGCTGACCGAGCGATGCTGGACCTTCCACGAGGTGATCACTGGCTCGATCAGCGCCCAGCGTTCGTCGGATAAGTCGCTCTTGTAGGGCTTGCGGTCACTCACGCAGTCACCTCAGCACGGCGCCAGCCCCCTGACCGGCCGGAAGCGGCAAGGCCACACGTTTAGGCGACGACAGAACGGACTTAATCTCTCATTCCGCCCTCTCAGGACGAGGTCCTGGTCGCCGAGGGCGAGCCACAGCCGCCCGTACAGGACGCACAGCCGTTCCCAGCCGTCGTGGGAGACCTGCCGGGGCCGCGCGGGCGGCTCCTGAACGGCGGGCAGGACGTGCTTGTGGACTGCAGGCCCCCGACGTACCGGGTCAGCGGCAGCACCGCCTTGTCGTCGCCGGAGCTCCGGAGCACGGAAGTGCGCCCGGCGCCGGGGGTGGCGGGGGCGGTGGGCGCGCCGGCGGCCAGTTCGTCCAGGGAGACGCCGTACTCCTTCGACAGGTGCAGCAGCACCTCCAGGGTGGGCTTTCGCCGGCCCGTCTCGATCCGCGACAGCGTGCTCGGGGAGATGCCGGTCGCGCGGCTGACGTCGGTGAGCGTGACGCCCCGCTGCTCGCGGGCGGTCCGCAGCCGGGGGCCCGTCGTCGCCAGCGTGTCGGCCACCTCGTCACCCGTCACCCGCTCCAGCCCTTCCGAACGCCTCGCTCCGTCGTCCTGTCCGGCGAGTTTGCCAAACCGGCAAGGCTGATCGCCTCGGCGGGCAGCCACGCCGCATGATCGACGGGCAGCCACGTCCGCCGCGAACCCAGGAGAAGCCCCATGCCGTCCGAGCCGTCCGCCGCACTCCGCCACCGCACCGTCAGGACTCCTGCCGGACGCCTGCACCTGGTCGAGCAGGGCACCGGTCCGCTGGTCCTGCTCGTGCACGGCTTCCCCGAGTCCTGGTACTCCTGGCGCCACCAGCTCCCGGCTCTCGCCGCGGCCGGCTACCGGGCGGTGGCGGTCGACGTGCGGGGCTACGGCCGGTCCTCCAAGCCGGAGGCGACCCACGCCTACCGGCTGCTCGACCTGGTGGAGGACAACGTCGCCGTCGTGCGCGCCCTCGGCGAGGAGAACGCGGTGGTCGTCGGCCACGACTGGGGCGCCAACATCGCCGCCACCTCCGCCCTACTCCACCCCGAAACCTTCCGCGCCGTCGCCCTGCTGAGCGTCCCCTACGCGCCGCCCGGCGGCCCCCGCCCCACCGACCTCTTCGACCAGGTCGGCGGCCCTGAACAGGAGTTCTACGTCTCGTACTTCCAGGAGCCCGGCCGCGCCGAGGCGGAGATCGAGCCCGACGTCAGGGGCTGGCTCGCGGGCTTCTACGCCGCCCTGTCCGCCGACACCATGCCCGCCCCGGGCGAGCCCGACCCGCACTTCGTCACCCACGGCCACAAGCTGCGTGACCGTTTTCCCGCCGACGTCCTCCCGGCCTGGCTGACCGAGGACGACCTCGACGTCTACGCCGGGGAGTTCGAGCGCACCGGCCTGACCGGCGCCCTCAACCGCTACCGCAACATGGACCGCGACTGGGAAGACCTCGCCCCCCACCGCGGAGCCCCGATCAGGCAGCCCTCCCTGTTCATCGGCGGCGCCCTGGATGCCTCCACCACCTGGATGTCCGACGCCATCGACGCCTACCCCACCACCCTCCCCGGCCTGACCGCCTCCCACGTCCTGGACGCCTGCGGCCACTGGATCCAACAGGAACGCCCCCACGAGGTCAACGACCTGCTGACCGACTGGCTCGCCGCCTTCCAGCGCTGAACCGGGCCGGTGCCAGGGGCCCGCGATTTCCACCGCAGTCGCGCGCAGATCCGGAGTGCCGCCTACGCCCTGACCGGCTCGGCCGTCGGGTGCCTGGCGCGGAAGAACGCCGAGGACACGCTGTTCGCGTTCGTCGTGGCGCCTACAGCGACCCCGGGCAGTACGACCAGGAGATCATGACCGCGACCGGCCGGACGAAGGAGCAGTTCCAGGCCGACTGGGTCTCCTGCGTCGGCTCCGTCGTCCCCGGGTCCGCTGACGCGACTCCCCGGGGGCTGGTCTGGAGACGGCACGGGGGCCCGGGCCGCGCGGTTGCGCGGGCCCGGGCCCTGGCGGGTTGCCCCAGTGGTCCCTGTCCGGCCCCCGAGGCACGGGGGGAGCCGGATGGCCGGCTCAGTACCAGTGGTGGTTCTGCCAGAACGCCCAGGCGGCGTTGGGGC